>JADGNS010000071.1 GCA_017883355.1 Candidatus Solibacter sp. | reverse complement strand
GGAGACAAGCGCAGAGAAAACCAAGAGCGAGGTCAATGAGTGTGATGGGCTGGCTCTAAGCGGTGGAAGCACGCGGCGGCAAGCGGTAGGCCGTGCTCATGGGGCACCGGCGGGGCAGAGGTCACGATAGTAGGCGCAACGGTGGCAGTGGCTGCCTTCGGTCAGGGGGAAGTTCAGTTTCGATTGTGCTTCCTGAAAGTCCCGAACGGTCTGTTCGGGACTTTCGATCAGGGACGGGGACAGATCCACTTCCACCAGGGTGTTGGGACGCAGGAAGTGGAGCCAGGCGCGGTCGGGGGCACGGCCGGTCACGCGTTCCACGGCGAGCGCGTAGAGGCGCAGTTGCAGCGCATAATCGCGGGCGCGATGGTGGGCCTCGGCGGCGGTGACGTCATCGGTTTTGTAGTCCACCACCACGAGTTCCCCGCCCTCCTCGAACCACAGGTCGACCTGCCCGCGAATCACCAGGTCTTCGATGGCCATCAGAAAATCGAATTCCCGGGCGACGCGGGTGGCGCGGGTGGCGCGGCGCGCGAGGGGGCTTTGGCGGAAGACCTCGGCAAGGCGAAGGGCATCGGGGGTGGGCTCGGCAGGGGGATTGCCGGCGAGCAGGGCGTGCACCTGGGTGCCTAACGCCGCGGCGGAAAGGCGGGCGGCCGGCCCGCCGGTTTCCAGGGCATCGCCGGAAGCGAGCGCGGCTTCTCCCGGTTGGTGCGTTTGGCCGTCGAAACCGAGATATCGCGACAAGTAGTATTTTCGCGGACAACCGGCGAACAGGGAGAGCGCGGTGACGGTGGCGTTGCTATCCTGCTGCTCCTCGACGACAGGCAGGGAGACTTGCAGTACCGGGGTGTCCTGCTGGGGGGCGCGCGGACGTGTGAGCAAGTCGGGCGCGGCTTGCACGATGTGAATGCGCGCCTTCCACGGCTGGCCGTCGGGGGCGAGGTAGTCCACCAGTTCGTCGCGCGGCGCGCCGGGGTCAAGCGCCAGCCGCTCGACGACGAGTTTGTCCCAATTGGCGGGTTTGCGGCCGGTGGCGGAGAAACTGAGGACGAGATGATGTTCCGCGCGGGTCATGGCGACGTAGAGCAGGCGGCTGCTCTCTTCCTCTTCGCGCCGTTTCCGCTCGTTACGGAGCGCGTGCTGAAACAGATCGTCTTTATCCTTGCCGGTGGCCGGATTGCGCCAGCGCGCGCCGAGCCCGTGATGCCGGGAGAAGGCGACGACGGGCACATCGGTATCGACGCCCTTGTGAAGGGCCGCCACGAAGACCACGGGGAACTCCAGACCCTTGGCCGAGTGCACGGTCATGATCTTCACCGCGTTGGACGAATCTTCCGGCGGGGCGTCGGTTTCGCGCGGGTCTTCCTCCCGCACCAGCGCCAGTTCGGCGACGAATTCATCGAGCGAGAGGCGCGAGGCGGCGTCGCGGGCCAGGGCCAGGAACTTGTCCAGATTAAGAGAGGACGGGTAGCCGCAATCGTCTATGGCGGAGAGCAGGAGGCGGTCGAAGGTGACGTACTCGCGGCGGTGGCGCCACTCGCGCAGACGGGAGGAGAAGCGGGCGAGCCGGGCGTGGTCCTCGGCGCCGAAAGCGGCGGGACTGGTGCGGGCGAGCGTGCTGCCCAGCGTCTCGCCGTTCATCTTGAGGCGGAGCAGCGCCTCATCGGAAGCATTTACGAGGGGCGAACGCAAGACCACGGCGAGAGAGATCTCGTCGCGCGGGTTGGCGATAACGCGCAGCAGATGGGTGAGATCGTTGACCTCGCGGCTGCTGTAGAAGCCGCGCCCGCGATTGACGACGTACGGAATGCCGGCCGAGTCAAAGGCGGCGGTGAACGCGGGAATGACTTCGGTGTTGCGCACCAGGACGGCGAAATCCTGGAAGGTGAATTCGCCGAACTCGAGGATGCGGCGCGCGACCCATTGCGCCTCGATGGCAAGATCGGGGGCGGCAGTCACTTCCACGGAGTAGGCGGGCGAATCGTCGAATTTGCGGCCGGCGACGAGAGAGCGGTCTTCGATGCCGGGAGCTCCGGCGGTCACGGTTTCGACGGCGCGCAGGATGGCGGCGCGGCTGCGGAAGTTGTCGATCAGTTGGACCAGGCGGCGGCCGCGCGCCTGGACGTCGTCACGGTAGGCGGTGAAGCCGGCGGGTTCGGCGTGGCGGAAACCGAAGATCGATTGATTGATATCGCCGACGGCGTAAAAGCGGTCGGGAGGGCGGATCAGTTGGATGAGCGTGGACTGCTGGGGGTTGGTGTCCTGAAACTCGTCCATGAGGATGTGGTCGAATTGGCGGCGCAGGCGGGCGCGGGTATCGGGGTGGTCTTCGAGCAGGCGCACGGTGAACTCTTCGAGGTCGGCAAAATCGAGCGCGCCGGCCTGCTCTTTGCGGTTGCGATAGAGGCGGTCGAAACGGCGAAGAACCTCAATCAGGAGGTCGCGCTGTGGGGCGTAAAGCGCGGTGATCAGCGCATACTCCACGCCTTTGATCTGTTCCTCCTTCATGTGCTTGAGGAGGTCGTAGGCGTGGTTGCCGCGCTTGCACTTGTTGAGCTTGCAGTCGAACGCCGCGACGGCGCGGAGCGCGGCGAGCGGGCTATCGGCGGTCAGAATGCGCTCGGCGCCTTCGAGCGCGGCCTCCAGATACTCCTTCTGCGCGAAGCTCCATGTGCCGAGGGTTTGGTTGCGGATGGCGTTGAGGGTGTCGTTGATTTCGTCGAGCGTGACACCGGCGGGGGCGGCGAAGGCGGGCAGTTGTTCCACGCGGCAGCCGGCGCCGCGCATGGTATCGTACGCGGAGAGCACGGCCTGCTCGAATTCGCTGGAAGAGAGGCCGCGGATGAGGCCCCGCATGGCTTCGCGGTGTTGCTCGAAAAGCGCGTCGATGGCGCAGCGCATGGAATCCTGCTGCATGCGCCAGGATTCGGTGGCGTCGAGCACGCGGAACTCGGGGTCGATGCCGGCGAACACGGCATTTTCGCGGAGCAGGCGCGCGCAGAAGCCGTGCACGGTGGAAACCCAGGCGCGCTCCAGTTTGGCGCGGGTTTCGGGGTGTTCCTGCAAGGCCTGCGCCAGCTTCTTGCGCATGTTGGCGGCGGCCTTCTCGGTGAAGGTGATGGCCAGGATGCGCAAGGGATCGACATCGGCGCCCACCAGTTGGCGGAAGTATTCCACCAGCACGGTGGTCTTGCCGGAGCCCGGTCCGGCGACGACGCAGGCATCGAGGTGGCGCTGGGCGACATCGATGGCGTTGCGCTGATCGGGGGTGAAGGGGATGGGGGTCATGCGGGCTCCGGATTGTGGGGCTGCCAATCCTGGCTGCCGCCGGCTTTCAGCCGGCGTTTGCCGCGTGCGCGAACGGGCTCATCGCCCGAAAGAGCCGCCTGAAAGGCGGCTGCAGGCAAGAATGCCTGCCCCACAATTTGTGGCGATGGGCAGAGGAGGTGGGAGACTCTGGAGGTGCGGAGGAAGAATGCCCCCAGGAATGGGGGCCACCCAGAGGGCACCCGGCCTGAAGAGGCTGCTCTACGGTCGCACAGGTGAGGGCGGGTCATGCGGTCTCCGCTTGGTTGGCGGCAGATGGGGCGGCCACTTCGATGCGGCAGACATCTTTCGAATCGCAGAAGCGGCATGAGTCGCGGTCGGCGGGAAGGACGTCCACGCGGCCGCGGCGGATTTCCTCGACGATTTGCAGGGTGCGGTCGCGGGTGGTTGGCAGCCAGTTTTCGGGCAGCGCGAGGCTGTCCATGCGCTGATCGTCGCTCCAGCCGGCGTATTCGATGGCGCCTTTTACTCCCACGTAGAACATACCGGCGGGGCGGAAATTCAAGTGCTCCGCGGCCATCAGGTAGAGGGGCGCCTGCATCAAGTTCTCATTTTTCAGCTTGTCCTTGACGCGCTGGGCGGCGCTGTACTTGTAATCCAGCACGAAGGCGCGGCCATCGGGCGCGACATCCAGGCGGTCGATGCGGCCGGAGATTTCCAGGCCTTCGGCAAGGGGGAAGGCGAATGGAATTTCGGTCTGCGATTGGAAGCCGGCACGCGGCCATGCGTCCTGGCTGGTGAAGCGCTTGAGGTCGTCGAGCATGGCGTTGCGCAGGCGCTCGGTGTGATAGCCGTTGGGAATGTGCACTTCTTCCAGGTGGCGCGCGAAGATGCGTTCGAAGAGGGGCGCCACGTCCTGGGGCTGGTGCCACCATGCTGCCAGGACCTCGTGCACGATGTTGCCTTGTTCCAGGAAAGAGAGGCGCTCCTCGGGGCGCGGCGGGGCAGTCTTGAGGCGCATCAGGCGCTGGGTGAAGTATTGAAACGGGCATTGCAGGAAGGTCTCCAGGCCGGAGGGCGAAAGGCGGGCCGTCTTACGCTGGAGGAAGTCGAGCAGGTCACCTGCGGCGATCTGCGCGGCGACCTGCGGCGCGCTGCGCGGCGCGGGTACGTTGCGTGGCGCGGGGCGCATGGGTACGGAATCGACGGGGGGCTGATTGAGGTCTTCCAGGAAGATGGAGGGCAGATTGCGTTCGCCGCGCGAATCGAACTCCGGGTAGGAAAGGGTGACCAGCATGGTGGCGCGGCTGGTAGCGGTTCCGAACAGGGCGCGCTCCTCGCGTTCGAACTCGGCGGCGGTGCGTACGCGGACGCCGGCGGCATTGAGGCGGCAGCGCGCAGGGTCGGGGAAGAACGGGTCCTGCTTGTGGAATTGCGGGAATTGCTTTTCCACCATGCCGCAGACGAACACGATGGGCAGCACCCACTGCCGGGCTTCGTGGGCGCTCATGACGTGGACGACGTTGCGGCGGCCGTCGTCGAGGCGCAACGGCTTGAGGCGCAGGACACTTTTGACGGCGCGCCAGTAGTCCTCGATAGCGATTTCGCGGGCGGCGTCGAGCGCCGAGGCGGCTTCGGTGAGCGCTTCGTCGAAGAGATCGAGGACGGCCGACTGGCTGCGCCACTGGAGCGCGAGTTCATGGGTGGCGGGCTCGGCGGGGGGCGCCGGGCGGAAGAGATGGCGCAGCGTGGAGAAGCGCGCGGCCCAGTTCGCGGGGGAGAGCGCGAAGCCGCGCCACTCTTCCAGCGCGGCGAGCGATTCCAACTTGTGGAGCAGGCGCTCGGCGCCAGGGCGCGGTTGGCCTTCGCCCGCGAGGAGCAGGGAGCGCAACTGGCTGAGGCCGGAGTTGGGGATTTGCTCGCGCACGTCGAAATCGAAGCGATCCGCCGGGGCGAAATCGGCGAAACGCGGGGTGAGGCGCAGGACGGCGAGGGTGCGGGCGTGGTCCCAGCCGCCGAGCATGGCCTCTATGGCGCCCGAGAGGAAGCGCACGACGGCGTGGCGTTCCAGCGCGATATCGAAATAGAAGCGCGCCGGGATGCCGAAGCGTTCCAGGGTGGAGCGCAGCGCCGGCACGTAGGTATCGGGGGCGCGGACGATGACGCCGATCTCGCGGAAGGGGCGTCCGGAGGCGGCCTGTTCGAGAATGCGGCGCGCGATCTCTTCGACCTCACGCTCGATGCCCGGCGCCTTGACGAGGGCGAGAGCGGGGCGGGCGCGGCGGGCGCGGGCGTGCTCCTCGGTGAAGCCCGTGGCAGTGAGGCGCGCGCGGAGGGCGGGCGTAAGATCGTCGTCACCGAGGGTGAGGGTGAGATCGGCGTGGGCGCCCATGGCGGAGACGACGCGCAGTTCGGGATCGGGCAGGGCGTGAAAGCCATCCAGGCAGATGGTGTCGACGCCGTGCAACCCCTGTGCGTCGATTTGTGCAGCGGCGAGTTCCAGACGGCGGGCGCGCAGGGCCAGACCGCGGCGGGCGAGTTCGCGATCCACCTCCTGGTAGACGGCGAGGAAGGCATCGCCGAGTGGGACGTCGGGGAGGCAGGCGGCGAGGCGGGCGCTATCGCAGCCGGCGGAGGCGAACTCCTCGATGGTGTGCGCCAGGGAGTTGCAGAAGCCGTGGAAGCGGGTGACGCGGGAAAACTCGGGGCGCGCGACGCGCAGGGCTGCCTCTTCCACAAGCAGGTAGAGCACGGCAGGGGAGACTTCGGTGGCGCTGCCGGCATAGTCGCGGACGAAGGTGGAGAGGGTTTGGATGAGGCTGGGGGCAAATACGAAGCCCTCGCGGGCGAGACGATTTTGCAGGTGCTGCGCCATGGTGGCGGTGGGCACGAGGAGGCGCATGTTCGAGTTCCCCGAGCTTAGTGCCTGGCGAAAGCGGTCGAGGACGTGGGTAGTCTTGCCGGAGCCGGCGGGTCCGGAGAGAAGGCGCATCGGCTCCAGTGTAGCGCAGGGCGAAGAGAAAGCGAAAAGCGTTTCCGAGCTGCGCTCGGATGCACAAGGCGGAGCCTTATGCCACGGGCTGTCTTGGGCATTGCGTGCTCTTTACGACAGGAATACTGCCGGGGAAACGTGAAAGAACTCGGCGAGCTTGCGGATGTGGGCCTTGCTGAGTTCCCGTTTGCCGTTTAGGACCAGTGAGGCAATGGAGCGCGCACCAAAGATCGGGGTTAGGTCTGCCGGCCGCAATCCGCGGTGGTCCATGAGGAATTGGAGCACGCGCACTGGATCGCCTGGCGGGAGGGGATAGGCGCGGTCATCGTATTCCTTGACGAGCGTGGCGAGAAGGGCATGGAGCGCGGTTTCTTCCGGACTAGCGGCGCCGTGCGCAATCGCGCGGCTGAGCGCTTCCATCACTTCGACAAAGTGATCCAATTCGTCGTCTGTCTCGATGCGTTTGGGCATCGTTCGAGAAAGTAGTTGGCCGTACTTGGCGGGACTGAGGGTTAGCTCCATTTTTTCCATTCCTCCCGGTCATACTGTTTGTGGGTCAGCAGCGCCTTGATGTAGATCTCCCGCGCGCCGAAGAACACGGTGGTAATCAGCCGGTAGCGGTTGTGCAACAGATCGAAGACCAGCACTTCCCCGATGAGGTCGGCGCGTGGGAACGTGCGGCGCACATCGGCAAAGCAACTCCAATCGGCGGCGCTAGAGATGCGATACCAATCCAGCGCTTCGATTTCCGCCTCCGGGCACTTGGCGGTGAGCTTCAGAAGGCCGCGTTTGCTGACGACGTTCACTCGTTGATGTTATCAAAACGATAACACAGATGCAAGCTACCTTGGGGCGATGCGCTGGACGAAGGGGAGCTTCGACAAAGCCTCCAGATGGGCGATGGGGATGTGGCCTTGAATGGTGCTGCCTTGCTGGCTGGTGATTACCAGGCCTGCCTGGCGCAGTTGGTTTAGTGCGTCCGGAGATAGGTTAGCGACGGTGAGTCTGATATAGGCTTCGTCGCCGAAGACGAACTTAGTCTCGTCGACGCTGGGGCGGGCTCCGGCTTTCACGCGCGCGATCAGGGCGGCGATTGCGGGATCGAGATTCGGGGCTTGGGCCTGCGGGGGCGGGGGCGATGAGGGCGCAACGTTGCGGGACTCCATCATGGGTCGAGGGGCACCGCCACCGCCGCCGAAGTAGGCGCGATCGGCAATCATGCCCATGGGGGCGGCGGCCTTCTGCAAGCGATTCTCGCTGCCGAAGACGCCCTCGTAGCTCATGCCGTCGGGCATCTCCACGGGCACTTCGACGCGGCGCGGCGCGCCGCCATCGGTGACCACTTTTTCCTCTACCGCGACGAAAGACGTAAAGGGCGTCATCAGGCGGTAATCGATGCCGAGTTTGACGATCTGCTGTTTGAGATCGTCGCGGAGGGCGCCGCGCTGGAGGCCGGAGAAATCCTGGGACATGAGATCTTCGACACGGCGGCGGGCCCAGAGCGTGGCAAGTTGGGCGTTTTCGGGCTGCGACGCGGGGAGGTTGACGCGGATCTCGCGGGTGAAGTCGCGGCCCGCCATCCTGCCGCGGAGGCGGATGACACCGGCGCCGGGCGAGGTGTAGCGGCCGGAGACGACCAGCGGTTTGGCGGCGAACAGGTCCGGGATGCGCGTGGGGTAGACGCCGGTGACGGCCAGCCCGCCCCAATCGATGGCGATATCGGTGAGCAAGGGGCTGCGCACGCGTTCGTGGAAGCGGCGGGCGGCGGCGGAGCCATCGTCCTGGAGTCCGACGTATTCCACTTCGCCGCGGCCGTACCGCGCCATGCCGTCGAGCAGGAAATGGTTCACGCTGCTGCCGATGCCGAAGGCGAAGACGCGCGCGTTGGGGTGGCGCTGCACCTCGGCGAGGATCTCCAGATCGTTGCCCACCTCGCCATCGGTCATGAAGCAGACGACGCGGGTGCTGCCGGGGGCGTCGCTGGGGGCGAGCGAGGCGCGGATGGCCTTCATCATTTCGGTGCCGCCGCTGCCGGAGCGCGAGTTGAGAAACTCGCGGGCCAGCCGGCGGTTCTCGGGCGTGGCGGGCACGGGATTGGGGAACAGGATGTGGGTGTCGCCGGAGAAGGTGATGAGGTTAAAGGTGTCGCGCGGATGCAGGCCATCGAGCGCCATGCCCATGGCCTCTTTCGCCTTCTCGATGGGGAAGCCCATCATGGAGCCGGAGGTATCGAGCACGAAGACCAGTTCCTTGGGGGCGATCTCTTCGGGTTGGACGCGGTCGGGCGGTTGCAGGAGGAGGGTGAAGTAGCCGGTATGGGTGAGGACGGCGTCTTCGACGCGGTGGCCGGCGACGGCGTACTGGAGGATGAAATCCTTGTTGGGGATGGCGGCCTGGTCGCGGAGTTTGACGACGGCCTGGCGCGGGTTGGGGCGCTCGATGACAACGTCGTGGGTGCGCGATTCGAGGCTCTCGATGGGGACGCCGGCATCCAGGTGGACCTCCACGGCGATATCGTGGCCGGCACGCGTGCCTTCCGGCGTGACGGGCGGGGCGATGCGCGCGGCGTCGGGCACGCCGCGGCGCGGCATGTAGCGCGGCGCCACCACCATGGGGAAATTGAACGCGTAGGCGCCGGCCTCGTAGGGCACGGTTTCCACGTAGGCGATCTGGATCTGGACGGTGGCGCCGGGAAGGATATTGGCGACGGCTTGGGTGAAGATGTTGGGACGCTCCTGGTCGAGCAGGCCGGCGATACGGCCGGTGCGGCGCGCTTCCTCGTAGATCTTGCGGGCTTCGTCGCGCGGTTTGATGAGGCCGCGAATCGTGCGGTCGCCGATGTGCATGGTCATGTCGTCCACCGCGGAATCGGGCGGCAGGGGGAAGGTGTAGACGGCCTCGATCTTTTCGGCGAACGGGTTGTGAAACTCCTGGGTGACGGTGACGCGGGCGAGCGGACCGGCAATGCGAACCTGCACATCGGTGTGGCGCAGCGGGCAGAGACCTTTGGGGGTGGTGAGGGAGCCGGGCGCGACGGACTCGGCGGCGGCCCAGGTGGGAAGGGCGAGGACGGCAAGAAGAAGCAGACGCATTGGATGACCTCCGCGGGGGAAATGCCGCGAGGGTGGGATTCCTTTCGGGCAGACCGGCAAGTTTTGCAGGTTGGCAGGCGGAAGCGCCTGCCCCACTGACCGGCAAGTTTTGCAGAGTGATCAATTTTGAACAGATCCCAAAAGTACGGCCCGTTATCATAAAGGCCGGCAAGTCAACCAGTCGAACCGTACGGCATAGAGCGGCCCGGGTTGAACGTTACAGTCCGGATGCCGCCGCTTCGGTTTGGCGAGTGTTGATGTACGCCTGACGGACATGGGCGTGGTCCCCCCACCGGCACCTCCGAGCAGGTGCGGGACACGCCCATGTTTCATGTACGCTACACTTATTCAGGAATGCGCAGCCAACATTTAGCCAGAGACTTTCCCGTGGTTTGCGTGGGCGGTTCCGCCGGCGGCCTCGACGCCTATACCCGGTTACTACGGCATTTGCCGGCCGATATGGGTGTCGCGATCGTCATCGTGAATCACCTGAGAACCGTAGCCACCCACCTTCACGAGATTCTTCCGCGCTACACAGAGATGCCGGTTGAACTGATCACGGAGCACTTACTCATCCAGCCCAACTGTGTGTTTATCATCCCGGAACAGCGGGATTTACACGTTCTGGCTGGCCAGTTCCGCCTAAAGCCGATCTCGAAGCCCCGGGGATGGCCCGACGTGATTACGGTTTTTCTGCGTTCCCTCACCGAGCACTGGGGCGGCAAACTGATCGCTGTGATTGTGTCCGGGTATGACGGCGACGGGGCAGCAGCGCTGTGCGGCATCAGAGAAGTGGGGGGCATTACGATCGCGCAGAAGCTGGATACCGCCGGCCAGCCGGATATGCCGGAGAGCGCAATCGCAACGGGGTGTATCGATTTTATTCTTTCCCCGGAGGATATCGCGCGGCAGATTGTGCGAATTGCGACTGGGGCGCCCGAGGAAGGGAAGTAGAAGTAAGACGTCCGGGCTGCGCTCGGATGCACAAGGCGGAGCCGGCGGAGCCTCATGCCACTGCTACGATAGTCGTTCGATGTCCAAGCGGGCGGGGCTTATACTCTTCGCGGCGTTCGCGGCGCTGTTCCTGACGGTGAACCGTGACGCCTATCGCGGCTATTTTCAAAACGACGAGATCGGTAACCTGAGCTGGGCGCCGGATCTGGGGCCGCTGGACTACCTGAAGGGCGTCGCCACGCCGCGGTTTCAGGCGAACAATTTCCGCCCGGTGGGCCATTATTATTTCCATGCGGTGGAGGAAATCGCGGGGCTGGATTTCCCGGTCTATGTGGCCGTGCTGCACGCCTTCCACCTGCT
>JADGNS010000873.1 GCA_017883355.1 Candidatus Solibacter sp. | reverse complement strand
GTAGTCCTGGGAATTGTGTTTCTGCTCCGCGCAGCAGTAGCGCAGGCGCCTCCCGGAAGTTCCGGGCAGCAGAGCGTTACGAAACTCGCCCATCCCGCCGTTGTGCTCAAGGATGAGGCGGGGCGGAATGTGTTGGACTCGGGGAAGCCGGTCAGCACCCGCCAGACGTGCGGAGAGAAGTGCCACGATTACGAGTTCATTGCCGGGAGCTTTCACTTCCAGCAGGGGAAGAGCGAGATGGATCGCAAACTGCTGGGCACGCATGGCGTCCCTGCATTCAACTCGTCGCCCGGCATGTTCGGAAAGTTCTCTCTGATTCCCAACCGTCAGCTCACCCATGCCGGCATCACGGACCCGGCCGACGCGGACATGAGCCAGCCCGAGTGGCTCACCAAGTGCGGCGGCTGCCATACCGGCGGCGGCATCTCGGAGTACGACCTTCGCGGACGGCGGCTTCTTACCCCCGCCGCGAAGCCCGATGGGCCGCTCGACCCCAGCTACACAATTCGCGACCGCGAGACCGGCCAGGTAGTCCCCTGGGACTGGGAGAAGAGCGGCATCGCCGAGGCCGACTGTTTTCTCTGCCACGTTCCCAAGGCCAGCCGTGGCGCGCGCCGAAAGCAAATGGCCGCGGGGAATTTCCGCTGGGCGAACAACGCGACGCTGACCGGTACCGGCCTGGTTACGGAATCTGAAAAGGGCGCCTTCACCTACAATCGCGCGGCCTTCAATACCGATGGCACGGTAAAGCCCGAAGGCCTGGATCTCTCCGACCCAGCGATAGAAAACTGCGCGATGTGCCATGGCTTCACCGCCAGAAACACCACCACAATCCAACCCATTCAGTTCGCCGATATCGCGCGCGGCACCGAAAAGGCAGGGTGGATTTACAACGGCGCCAAGATCAGCGACACGGTCTCGCCCAAAATCGTGGGGAAAGAGAAGATGGACTTTCCCTGGGATGCCCACGCCGCCAAGGGAGTGGTCTGCATCGATTGCCACTTCTCCCCCAATAACCCCGGCCGCATGCTCCACGAAGACCAGAAGAAGAACCTGCGCTACAAACCCATCAGCGAGGATATCGCCGTCTATCTCAAACGGCCCGACCATAACTTCGCCCGCGGCAACATCCCTCCCGAAACCGTCAACCTCGCGAGTCACAATACCATGAGGGCCTGCGCGGACTGTCACGACGCCGAGAAGGGCCATGACTTCCTTCCCTACAAGGGCCGGCACTTCAAGGCGATGGCCTGCCAGACCTGCCACATTCCGGCTGTCCATTTCTGGGCCTACCGTAGCGATGACTGGGGCTTCCTCATGGATACCGGCACCAGCCGCATCACCTTCCGCGGCATTGACGGGAGCATCGTGGACCCGGAAAGCGATGTGACCGGCTACCTGCCCGCGTACATCACCTCGCCCGATAAGAACAACAACCCGCAGATACGGCCCACCAACCTGATCACCGGAGTTTACTGGTTTGACAAGGGTAAGGGCCGCCCTGTGTTCACCTGGCAAATGCAAACCGCCTTCTTTGCGGGACGCGACGGGGAGGACTGGAAATACCGTCCGGAAATCGTCAAGGCCTTTGGCGATAAGGAAGGCATCATCGATATCCCGCAAGCCGTCTACGACACGCCCGCCAAAATCGCGCTGGTGAGGGGCCTTCTACAGCAATACGCAGGCGTCGCCGACCCCGAACTACGCATTGATGTGGCGCCGTGGGCCATGAGCCACAGCATCGTTGGAAAGAAGCAGGCCACCCGGGAGTGCACCGCCTGCCATGCCGGCAATAGCATCTTGCGCCGTCCGGTGGACCTGAATAGTTTCCTGCCGCGCGGCGTGCCGGTCATCTACCGCGGCAAGAACGTGAACGTAGTCAATTACCAAGGTAAAGAGCCCACGTTCGATAATCAGCCCCTCCTCAGTTCCTTCTACATCATTGGGAACAGCCGGGCGCCTTGGGTGGAGTGGCTCGGCTGGTTCGCCGTGGGCGCTGCCATTCTCTTCGGTTTCCTGCACGGCACTCTGCGTCTGGTGAGAGGTCGCTTATGAATTCGTCAACCGAGTTGTATACCCTGCACGAAAGAATCTGGCACTGGCTCCAGGCGGCGGCCATGATCTTCCTGATCCTCACCGGCATGGCCATTCACTACCCCGACCGCTTCCCTCTGCTGGGCTCCATGGCCAACGCCATTCGCTGGCACTTCTGGATCGGGTTTGCGCTGATCCTTAACGCATTTCTTGGCATCTTCTATCACCTGACTGCCGAGAAGTACCATCACTTCCTGCCCCGGATGGATGACTTTGCCGGCGCCGCCGTCAAACAGGCCCGGTTCTATCTCTACGGCATCTTCAAAGGCGAGAAGCATCCCCTGGAAACCGATCCGCGCCGTAAGCTGAACTCGCTCCAGAAGATTACTTATCTCGCGTTGCTCAACATCCTGCTGCCATACCAGATCCTCACCGGTGTGCTGATGTGGGGAGCCGACCGCTGGCCCCAATTCTTCGACCGGGTCGGCGGACTTTGGCTCTTAGCACCCGCCCACACGCTGGGGTCTTATCTCTTTCTGGCCTTCCTGATCGGTCACATCTATCTGGCCACCATCGGACCGAGCCCGTTGACTCACCTGCGAGCCATGACCATCGGCCAGGAGACGTCGGCGCCGGCTGAGGGGGATTGAAACTAGGGGATTCCCAGCCCGCAATTTCGGACGGAAATATCGAAATACTGCCGAATTGTTATACAATGCGGGTGAGAGTGGATGATGCCAAAAGCAGCAAAATGCGAGGTCGATGATCAGGTCTTCGAGATGCAGGTGCAGATCTGCAAGGCCTTTGCGCACACCACCCGTCTTCGCATGCTGGACCTGCTCGCGAAGCGCGAATTTACGGTTTCCGATCTTCAATCCGCCCTGAAGATCACGACCCCCAACGTTTCGCAGCATCTCGCGATTCTAAAAGCGGCTGGGGTGGTCGCCACGCGCCGCGACGGAAAGCAGATCTATTGTTCACTCGCCCTCCCGGAAGTGAAGACGGCCTGCCAACTCATCCGGGACGTGCTGCGCGCTCGAGTTCGCAACGAACGCAAGCTTGTCATCTGACTTCGTTCCGCCGCGGCGGACAATCGCGGCTTGACCACTTCGTGACCTTCCCGCCTGTCACGCACCGGCCGCGAAATGCATCTATAGCGGCATGGGCTCGCTTTACATACACGACGGTGCGCAGGCGCTGACCCTTCAGATCAGTGGGGCAGTAACCCAAGGATCGGCGGCCGAACTGGAGCAAACGTGGCTCACCGCGCGATCGACGCTCGCCGGCCGTGAACTGCTGATC
>JADGNS010000872.1 GCA_017883355.1 Candidatus Solibacter sp. | reverse complement strand
TCGACACGCACATCGATGTCTTTGGCGTCCACGTCGGGCAAATCGGCCTTGACCACGAGTTCGTTCTCGGTTTCATAGATATCGACGGAGGGGGCCCAGGGGCGATTGGTCTGCGGCTCGGTGAGGAGGCGGCTGAAGGCGCTTTCGACGGCGCGGAGGCTGGCGAGGGGATCGTAATGGCTGAGAGACATGTAAGTAAGCTCCTATTTTTCTGAGATCTGGAGGCTATGGATGCCTCACTCAATTACGATCATAAAATATGCGCGCTATATTGTCAAGTATATTTAGTGGCATAAGGCTCCGCCTTGTGCATCCGAGCGAAGCTCGGACACCTCTCCTCTCCCCTTGCCCGGGAACTCCCCACCCGCCCCCGGTGTCTAACCGCGAAATGCACTCGTGGATCGAACACACGCTCCAAGACGTCCGCTACGCACTCCGCGGACTGCGCCGCAACCCCGGCTTCACTGTCACCGCCGTGCTGGCCGCCGCCATAGCCATCGGCGCCACTACCGCCGTATTCAGCGCCGTGGATCGCATCCTATTCCGTCCCCTGCCCTACCGCGACGAAGCGCGCCTGGTATCCGCCGGCATGATGGCGCCCCTCGATTCCAATGAGTTCCTGCTGGCCGACGCCTACTTCGACCTGCGCCGCAACCCCGGCCCTTTCGCCGCCGTCACCTCCTTCCAGGCCGGCGGCATCGCCTGCGACCTCACCGAAGCCAGCCCCTTGCGCATGGTCTGCCTCCGCCTGGAGTCCAATTTCCTCGACACGCTGGGCGTCCGCCTGGCCGCCGGACGGCCATTCACCATCGAAGAAGACCTTCCCAACGGTCCGCGCGTCGCCATCATCTCCCACGCCCTGTGGCGCAGCCGATTCGGCGCCGAACCCGCAGCCATCGGCAAGACCCTCAACATCGACGGCACCCCCACGCGAGTCATCGGCGTCCTGCCGCCCGATTTCATCATGCCCACCCTGACCCACGCCGATATCCTGCTCCCCCTGGCGCTCGATGAGGCGCGCGAGCGCGCCGGCCGCGCCCTGCGCGTTTTCGCCCGCCTGCGGCCCGATATCACCCTGCCGCGGGCGCGCAGCGCGCTCCAGCCTTACTTCGCGCGCGCCCTGGAAACCGTGCCGCCGCGCTTTCGCAAGGAGGTCACCCTGCGCGTCCGTCCCCTGCGCGACCGGCAAGTGGGCGACGCGCGCGCTGCTTCTCTCGCGCTTCTCGGAGCCGTGCTCGCCGTGCTGCTGATTGCCTGCGCCAATATCGCCAACCTGCTTCTCGCCCGCGCCGTGGGCCGCGACCGCGAAATCGCCGTTCGTACCGCGCTGGGCGCCTCGCGCGCCCGCCTGGTGCGCCTCGCCCTCACCGAAAGCCTGCTCCTCGCCCTTGCCGGCGGCGCTGCCGGATGCGGCCTGGCGTTTCTGCTGCTGCGCGCCTTCCAGGCCATCGCGCCTGACGGTTTGCCCCGCATCGAGGAAGCCACCGTGGATCTCCGGGTCTTGCTCTTCAGTGCGGCCGCCGCCGTGCTCTCCGGCGTCCTGTTCGGACTCTTCCCGGCCCTGCGCCGCACCGAGGGCGCCGTGATGGGGTCGGCCCGCACCGTGGGTCCCGCCCGCGGCTGGCTGCGCGGCGGGCTGGTGACGGCGCAGATCGCCATCTCCATCGTCCTGCTCACCGGCGCCGGATTGCTGCTGCGCAGCCTGGATAACCTCCAACGCGTCCCAATGGGCTTCGAGAGCGAGCACGCCATCACGGCAAGCTTCGTGCTGGGCCGCCAGCGCTACAGCCGTGACGTCGAACAACTGGCGCTCTTCCGCGAACTGGAGCAGCGCCTCGAGACCCTGCCCGGTGTCTCCGCCGCCGCCGTCAGCGATTCCATCCCGCCATTCGGCGGCACCCGCGGACGCCCGCTCTCCACCATCGAAGTGGAAGGCCGGCCGCGGATTCCCGAAGGCACCGGCGGCATGGTGGCGTGGCGCTACATCACCCCCGGTTACTTTGCCGCCCTGGGGATTCCCATGCGCCGCGGCCGCCCCTTCACCCAATTGGACCGCGATGCCGGCGCCAATTCGGTGGTGCTCAGCGAGACCATGGCGCGCCTCATGTTCCCCGGCGAGGACCCACTCGGCAAACACCTTCAGTGCGGGTGGGAGGAACAGTGGTTCACCGTGGTGGGAGTGGCCGCCGACGCGCGCAACCTGGGCGCGGAGAAGGCCAGTTGGCCGGAATACTATTTTGTGCGTAAGTCGATGCCCGATGGGACGTGGGCCAACCAGGAACCGCCCCTCGGCTGGCGCGGCGCGGTGGCGGTAGTGCGCACCGCGGTGGACCCGAAACTGGCCGCCTCCTCGCTGCGCGGCCTCTTCGCCTCGCTCGACCCCACCCTGCCCGTGGAAATCTCCACCCTGCGGGAGCGCCTGGACCGGGGCACGGAACGCCCGCGCTTCCAGGCCATGCTGCTCGGCACCTTCGCCGCCATCGGAGTCCTGCTGGCCGCCATCGGACTCAGCGGCGTGATGTCGTTTCTGGTGGCGCAGCGGCGGCGCGAAATCGGCGTGCGCATGGCGCTGGGCGCCACGCCGGGAAGCATCGTACGGCTGACCTTGGGATTCGCCGCGCGATCCATGGCCGCCGGCCTCGTCATTGGCGGCGCCGGGGCATACGTCGCCACCCGCTGGCTGCGCGCCCAGCTATTTCAAGTGGTGCCGGGCGACCCCCGGCCGCTCCTCGTCGCCGCCGGATTGCTGGTATTGGTGACCTTGATCGCCGCCGCCGGCCCGGCCCGCCGCGCCGCCCGTCTGGACCCCATGACTACCTTGCGCGCCGAGTAGGGGACGTTCACACCAACATTTTATTTTCTTGAATCCCCGTAAGCCATTGCCTGAAAAGCACTACTACCCACACACCCGTCCGCTATCGCGCCCACTCCGCACACCCGTGCCGTAAAATGGAATCAGAGAGATTCGGTGGGACAGACGATCGGGTTGTGTCGTCTGTCAACAACCCGCCGGAGTCCGTCCCCACACCGGGATCAAAAGGAAAGCGGGACAAATTTGTCCCGCTTCGCACCACTTAACTATTTTGTTTTGAGTAAATCGAGTCCGAAAAGTGAGACATGCATGTCTCACTTACCCCGCCCCGTGGCATTTCTTGTACTTCTTCCCGCTGCCGCAGGGGCACGGATCGTTGCGCCCGGTCTTCTGCCCCGTCACCACCGGCGTCGCACTGCGCGAATCGTCGCCGCCCATGAACTGCAACGCCTCCATCTCGCGCTCCTTCTTGCGCTGGATGTTGCGCGTGAAGTCCTCCATCGTGGCCTTCGCCGCCTGGCGCTGCTGC
>JADGNS010000871.1 GCA_017883355.1 Candidatus Solibacter sp. | reverse complement strand
GATGGCCTGCGGGATGTGCGTGTTGGCATGCATCCCGTTCAGCCTGTCCTGCCGGGCGAGGAGCGGGTCCAGGAACCACTCCCGGTTAAAGCTCGACGCGAGCTTCAGGTGGCGGCCTGCATCGGGATCCCCGGCGCTTTGCGCGAGAAGGTAGAGGTCCACCAAGACCTCGCCCATACCGCCGAATTCGTTCTGCGGGTTGGCCGTGTAGTCGGTGCGGAACATAGCCTCGATCTGATCGCCCGTCAGCTTGGCCGCCCGCGAAGCGAAGTAGTCCGACATTTTCGCGGCGACGGCGAGGGCTTGCCTGTTGTCGCAGTATCGGTTGGCGTCGAGCAGCCCGGCCAGGATCTTGTGGATGGTGTAGTATTCCACTCCAGCGCGTTTCGGGGTGGACTCCAACTTGTCGAACCGGGAGGTGGGGAAGGCCGACAGATATCCGCCGCCGAGTTTCTTCTGGCACTCAGCCAACACCTCAACCATGTAATCGACTTTGGCGCGGAATGTCGCGTCGCCCGTGGCCGCGTACATGCGCGAGGCGGCGCTCAAATAGTGACCGGCGAAATGCCCGGTGAGGAATCCGCTGTCCCATCCGCCGTACCCGCTTCCGCCCCCCGCCGGAATCGGCAATCCCGCGTTCCTCCGGAAAGGGAATAACAGGCGGTCCGGCTCCAATTTGCCTACGAGTCCGGCCCGGTGCAATTCCTGGATCCGCCGGAACGGGCCATCCAGAAGGCGCACGCGGCTGGGAGCAAAAGACTCCACCGACATTGTTTGGGCGTAACCGGCGGCCGCGAGGAACCAAACGAGGACCGCCGCGCCGGGCACTTGCCGATTCGGGTTCATGGAGCGGATGCGCATGCGTGTTTCCAGGGTTCCATGCTAGCGTCATTTTCGAAACGGGTATTGTCCGTCAAAATTATTTCCCTCAAGCGCCACCGAAGGTACGATCAGCCATGGTTGTCTGACACCACACGGCAGCCCTTTGCCCTCCTCGCGCTCGCCGGCGCGCAGGGCGCCTCGCTCGATAGCGACTTACCTGCCGGGGCAACCGCCGTCCGCGATGGCCCTCTCCGGGAAGCCGCGGGCTCCGCGACGCGTTGTAGTCGATCCACTGGAGACTCTTCTAGATATTGAAGATCTCGAATGCCTGCTTCAAACACGCCGTAGGGTCGGCGCCCGCAGAAGGATTGTATTCGTGTCCTACGAAGCCGTCGAAGCCGAGGTCGGCGATCACTTTGGCAATGTAGCGGTAGTTGAGTTCCTGGTCGTCGTCCAGCTGGTAACGCCCGGGCACGCCGGCTGTGTGAAAGTGCTTGATCCACTTGATGTTGTTGTGGATATAGCGCGACACATCGCCATCGTCGATGGCCGCGTGATAGATATCGTAAAGAATTCCCACGCGCGTCGAATCCACGCGAGTCATCACCTCAACGCCCCAGTCCATGTGGTCGAAGATGTATCCTCTGTGGTTCACCCGGCTGTTCAGGAGTTCCAGGCAGATGTTGACGCCCTTATCTTCCGCCCGCGCCTTCACCCGTTTCAGGATACTCACGCAATTATCGGCGGCCTCCTGGTCGCTCATGCCTCCCGCAACACGGTAGCCCGAGAACACGATGACATTGGGGACGCCGTTCGCCGCGCAGTTGTCGACGGCCTCGCTGATCAGCTTTTCCTGCTCGTCGTGGTTCTCCCGGATATTGAGTTCCATGGATGAAGGTAAGCTCGGGCGGGTCCGGTTCGCCACGTTGGGGCCCGCCGGCTGATTGAACCGGTTGGGCGGGCCGCCGGGCGCGCCGCTGCGGCCCTGCCCTCCCCGAGTTTGACCGGGGACGGCCTGCGCGGGAGGCTGTCCCGCCACGGAAGGCGCGTCTGCCCTGGCTCCGGGCGATGCGGCTGCAGGAGGCTGTACCGGCGCGCCCGGAGCTGCGCCGCGGCCCGCGCCGGCCGGCGCGGGATTGGCGGGAGCCGCATACGCCATCGTCGAGATGAGGCCGTATTTCTTGAGCGTCGGCCAGTCCTGCGGGTAGATCAGGTCGTAGCCCTTGAAACCCAATTCGGCGGCCAGCTTGCAGGTGTCCTCGAAAACCGCGCCGCGCCCGAACACGCCTCTCGTCACGCTCTGCTTGAGGCGAGCCGTGCGTTTCGCGGCTGCCGGGGCCTGCCCCGGCAGCGGCGCTTCAGCGGCCAGACACCCCACTCCGAGGCCCGCCGCGGACTTCATGAAATCACGCCGATCCATAGTAGTTTGCTCCTTAAGCTCTCTTAATCCTGTAATCCTGCATCGGTGCGATCCGCCTCGCCTCAGGCGAGGATTTTGCGGCAGTACTCGAGGCACCTGGCGCACTCTCTTACCGCGTCCGAACCCTCCGGGATCTCGTACTCGAGTTCAATCGAGGCCGGGATCGGCCACTTGTGCCTGGAGATCAGTTCGAGAATTTCCTTCAGTGGCGTCTCACCGTAACCCCAGGGGAGGTTTAAACTGCAGTGCGCGGGCGTGGTGCGATCTTTGATGTGGACGCTCGACGTACGGCCGTGGAACTTGTTCAGGAAATCCATAGGCGTCCCGCCGGCATTCGGGTTGGTCAGCATATGGCCCAGGTCGATGTTCGCCATGCTTGCCTTCGAAATCTCGAAGGCTTCGTCGAAGCAGGTCATGCTCCCCTGGCCGTGGGTGTGATACGCGGCGAACATGTGGTGCTTCAGGGCGGCGTCGCCCATTCGCTTGATGGTGGCCGGGGCGTTCGCGCCCGCGGGGAGTTCAACGGTGACGTGGCTGGCCCCGAGTGTTTTGCCCACGTTAAACGTGAATTCGAGGTCCTCGTCCGTGTCCAGGGGCAAGTCCTTCACCGCGTAGACGGTCACGCCGGCATCGTTGTACATCTTGCGCAGTTCTTTGAAGATGTCCATCGACAGCCCCATGCGCCATTTGCGCGCGGCGTCCGATGCGGCGACTTGCTCCGGCGTCTGCTGGCGTCCCCGTCCCGCGCCGGCCGCCGGCCCCGGGCCGCCCGGCGATAGGCCCGCGGGTTCCCGCGCTCCGGCCGGAGCCTGGACGCCTGGAGCGGCTGGCGCCCCTCGGCCGCGGCCCGCCGGACAGGTCTGCCCGTTCCACTGTCCACCGGCCTGATCGTTGCCCCAACCGACCTTCATCCCGGCGACCGGCGCATAGGACGGCGGCTGCTGCCGGACACGGCCGGCCGCACCGCCTCGCGCTCCGTCGGCGCGACCGCCACCACGTCCGGCGGCGACGGCCTCCGCCGCGGCAGCGGCGGGACTCGCGTCCCACTTTCCCTTCTTCCGCGCCCAGTCGTTAATTGGGGGCGCCATGAGCTCTACCGCGTTG
>JADGNS010000870.1 GCA_017883355.1 Candidatus Solibacter sp. | reverse complement strand
CATCCAAAGTCTCGAGCAGTTCCTGTTGGAACTGGGCAGCGATTTCGCTTTCGTAGCTCGCCAAAAGCGCCTGCGGGTGGGAACCGAATGGTATCGGGTCGATCTGGTTTTCTTCCATCGCCGGCTTCGATGCCTCATTATCGTGGACTTGAAACTCGGCAAGTTCACGCACGCCGATGCCGGCCAGATGAATCTGTATCTGAACTACGCGCGGGAGCATTGGACCCATCCACATGAGAACCCGCCCGTGGGATTGATCCTCTGCTCTGAGAAAGACGCGGCTGTCGCCCACTATGCTCTGGGCAACCTCGCCAACCAGGTGCTTGCGCGCGAATACCACCTGAATCTGCCCGGAGAAGCTGAACTCGCTGCACGAATTAACGTGGCGCGACGGCTGCTCGCGGCCGCACCCGCCCATCTCGATCCGCTGCTCCCCGAGTGACGACAAAGCATCAGGCTGCCAAGTCGAACCGAGTGACAAGACCGCCGAGTTCAGCGCCGCGAAGAAGTTGTCGCTGGTCGGCACCACCGATCCCAGATACTGGCGCACCAGGTCCGGATGTTAAGATCCTCCGGGCATTCGCGCAGTAGAACCTCTGTGTGTAATATGGATTTGCGCGTTTCCGTCACGATTCACGTCACACCATCAACATGCTGCCTGTATGGACCGACTTTAGCCATGCGGTGCGGGGCCTCCGCAAATCGCCCGCCCTCGCCGCCATTGGTATTGCTTCTTTGGCGCTCGGCATCGGCGCCAATGTCACCATTTTCAGCGTCGTTCGCGAAATGATCCTGGACGATTTGAGCGCCCGGCAGCCGGACCGATTGGCGCGTGTTGGCGCTGAAGTCACCTATGCCCGATACCGCGATCTCAGGCACGCCGGCGTCTTTCAGGATCTGGCCTTCGAAACCGGCATCGGGAACGTGAACTGGGATGTGGGAACGCCTAGCGAAGTGGCTTGGCGGATGAACACCAGCGCCAATTTCTTCGATGTCCTCGGCGTCGCCGCATCGGCCGGCCGGCTGTACTCGCAATCCGACGAGGGCCTCCCGGTCGTCGTGGTGAGCTACGGTTTTTGGAGCAGGCGCCTCCACGCCGATCCCCATACCGTTGGCCGCCCGCTCCAGTTCAACGGTAAGCTCTACACCGTTCTGGGCGTGCTGCCGCGGGACTATCGCAGCGTCATGGGCCACGGCGTTTCTCCGCAAATGTACTTTATAGGCCAACCGGATTCCAGGGGCTGTCATCCTTTCGGGCGACTGCGTGACGGGCTTACGCGGGAGCAGACGCGGCAGGCGTTGGTCGCCGCTGCCCGGGCCATTGGCGGCCAGGACTTCGCCAGGCAGGTCTCCAGCCTGAGACCCATGGGCGGCCTGGCCGCAAATGCCTCCAGAGAGGGTGACGAGCGGCGCTTCTTCGTGTTTTTCGCGATGCTGTTCTCTACCGCGGCCCTGCTCGCGCTAATCGCTTGCTCTAACGTGGCCGGATTGCTGCTGGCCCGTGGTGTCACCCGGCAGCGGGAACTGGCCATTCGCAAGGCGCTGGGCGCCAGCCGTTTTCAGTTGGTCCGGCAACTTCTGGCTGAAGGACTGGTCCTGGTGGGCTTGGGGGCGGGTGTCGGGCTCATCATCGATGCCTTCCTGCGCAACTGGCTGAGCTATGTCCGCTGGCCATCGGCCTACAATCTACCCTTCGAGTTCCATTTCCAGAACGACCGCGGCCTGTTTCTCTATGCGTTGGCGATGGCCTTGGTGGCGCTTCTCGTGTCCTCGTTGCTCCCCTCGCTGCGCGGCTCCAATGCCGACCTCGGCCTCGCCATGAAACAAGGGGAGCCCGCGTTCTCCATCCGCCGATGGAACCTGCGGAATAGCTTCGTGGCGGTGCAGGTGGCCCTGTCCATGGTGCTGTTGATGCTCGGCGTACTGTTCTCCAGGAGCTTCTTGCTTGTTGCCCATGTCGATCCTGGATTCGACGTTTCCCACACCGTCATCGCACTGGTGGCCCCGCTGCCCGGGCAGATGCGCCAGGGCGAGAAAGGCTGGAGCTGGCGTGACCAGGTCGTGCGGCGTGTGAACGAAGTACCCGGAGTGCTTGGGGTCACTTCGATCGGGACGCTGCCGTTCATGGGTGAGCTGCCCCAGTATCCGGTACGGCGCAGGACAGATCCTCTTTCGGTGGCCCGCGACGCGTACTCGGTGGGCGCGGGAGAACAGTTCTGCAAGGTTCTCGGAATCCGCATTCTGCGCGGCCGCGACTTCGAGATCGCCGACCGGGTGCGCCAGCCAGTCCCCGCCCTCGTGAACCAGGCGCTCGCGCGGCGATTGTTCGGCGATGCCGATCCCATTGGCGCGCAACTCCAGGTTGGCCGCGAAAAGGAACGCGTCCTGGAGATTATCGGCGTCACCGCCGACGCCAAGATGCGCACCCTCGGAGAGGACCGCGCTCCGGTGTTCTTCACACCGTATGCGGATGCACAACTGCTCGTTCGGGTCGCCGGGAACCCCGCGCAATGGATCGTGCCGTTGCGCAATGCGCTGGCCGAAGTGGATCTGGTCTCGGCGCTCGACGTCCGGCCGTTGTCCGACGCCACGGCGGGCGCCATCTTTCCGATGCGGGTCGCCGCCGGATTTGTGGGCTCTCTCAGCGGCCTCGGCCTGCTGTTGGTCCTCACCGGTCTGTACAGCTCGGTCTCCTATGCGACGCGAAGGCGCACGCGTGAAATGGCAATCCGTGCCGCCGTAGGAGCCACTCGATCCACCATTCTTTGGACGGCCATTAGAGACGGCGTGGCGGTCCTCGCCTGCGGAGTAGCCGCCGGCCTTCCACTTGCGATTGCCGCCATTCGGCCCTTGACTGACATTCTCCCCGATGGCGTGGCCCCATGGGATCCTGTCATGTTCTCGGCTGTTGCGGCCCTCCTGCTCGCCACCGGGGCTGGTGCGGCCTGGCTCCCCGCCCGGAGCGCTGCCACCGTGGACCCCTCACTTGCATTAAGGCAAGAGTGACCGGCTGCCCCCGTGGCTGCTCTCACCTTCACCTCTCACCTTCACCTGCCTCTAAACCAGAACCGCCGCGCGCCAGGTGAAGGCACCGAATTCGTGTGCTGCCCCCGAGATCCAGGCCGGAGCGCGTGCCCGGCCCCATCGCGATCTGGGACGTCATTCTTCGATCAAATTGGACTCGCGGGAACTCGCATCGCCAGCCCCCGGAGCCTCTGTCGGCAGCGTTCAGTTCTCCTGGCAAGCCGCCCAGATTGCCTGAATCTGGTCCGTTTCCTCTCGGCTCATCAGGTTCCCGCCGCGCAGCCACTTGCCCAATTTGCTCTTGAAATGCACGCGGTCGAACAG
>JADGNS010000869.1 GCA_017883355.1 Candidatus Solibacter sp. | reverse complement strand
GCCGTAGATCCCGATCTTCGCCAGGTCGAATCCGCGCGCGTGCTTCAAATATTCCGGGAACCAGAAAATGTAGAAGTACCACACCGGATCCATGAAGATCTTCGAGAAGGTGAAGGCCCACACGAAGCGTGTGCGCAAGAGTTCGCGCACCGGGATCACAGTCTCCGCGGGCGCGCCAGGCGACGCCTTCGGCGTGTGATACATGGTGAACCAGAACGCCAGCCAGACCAGACCCGCGAGCCCCACAAACGCAAATGCCGATTGCCACCCGAAGTGCAGAATCAGATACGCCACAATCGGCGGCGCCAGAATCGCGCCCACCGCCGACCCGCTGTTGAACAGCCCCGCGGCCAGCGCGCGCTCCTTCTCCGGGAACCACTCCGCCACCACCTTCACCGCGCCGGGCCAGTTGCCCGCCTCGCCGATACCCAGCAGGAAGCGGAACACGCCGAGGCTCAGCGTGCCGCGCGCGAAGGCGTGCAGCGCCGCCGCGATGCTCCACCACGCCACGCAGAGTCCATAGCCCAGGCGCGTGCCCAGCCGGTCGATCATCGGCCCCGAGAGGCCGTTCATAATCGTGTAGGCAAACAGGAACGCCGAGACCACGCGCGAGTAGCCTTCGTTGCTCATGTGGAACTGCTCGCGCAAAATCGGCGCCGCCACCGAGAGCGTCTGCCGGTCCAGATAATTGATCACCGTGGCGAAAAACGCCAGCGAGATCATGCGCCACCGCAGGGGTGATACCGCCTCTTCGTCGCCGTTCACGCCAGATCCACCCGCACCGCTTCGTGAATCAACACGCGCGGCACCGTGACCTCGATCCACCCGCCGCGGGGCGCCGCCGCCATTTTCGTCCCAGCGCGCATGAATGAAACTCCGCGTACGGAGCGCCCATCCGGCACGCGTACCCGCACCTTCACGTCGAGCACCGGCAGGAACTCCTCGCGAATGCGCAGCTTCTTGGTCTTATTCCCCGTATCCGCGATGAGGTGCAGGAGAATCGTGTCGGGAGAAGCCATCAACTGCGGCATCAGGCCGGATTGGTGCGGGACCTCGTACGTCTTGTGCGTCGCCAGCACGGGGTCGATCAGCGATCCCAAATACTCGCGCAGCCGCTTCATGCGCGTCTCGGCATAGATCGCTTCGAGGCCGCTCCCGATGTAGAGCACCGTCCCCTTGCCCACCGTGCGCCGCACAATCGCCGGGCCCAGATTCCCGCGATGTCCCAGGTCGATGGTTTCCGCCAGCACCGCCCCGCCGCCCGTGTTGGTGAAGCGCATCACCTGCGGATCCTGCGGGATCAACTCGCCGTCCGGCAGTTTCAGATACAGGTCTGGAATTTCCACCGGCTCCACGTTCGCGAACTTTGCGCCGAACAAATCCGCCAGGCCGAAGTTGGCGCGCATCTTTCCGTGCTGGTCCGCCACGCTCGTCAAGTGCGTCGCGATCAGCGTGCCGCCGGTGTCCACGTAATCGCGCAGCATGGCGCACTGCGTATCGCTCAGGCACGGCGCATTCGGCACGTACACCAGCTTGTACTTCGCCAGTTGTTCCGGCTTCATCAGATAGTCCAGGAACGGCTCGGCGTCGTACCCCAGGTCCTTCAGCACCTGCCACGCGCCGTGATAGTAATTCTCGTAGCCCTTCGCGACGAAGTGCTTCCCGGCGAACCAGTCGATACTCTGATCGCTCACCAGCACACCCGCCACCGGCCGGCCGGTGGCCGCCGCGAACAGGGCCTGGTTCCGCTGGGAGAAATCGAAACTCTCCTTCACGTAGCGCCCGCTCTCATAGGCCAGCGGCGCTTGCGGCATGTAGAAGAAGCGGCTCAACCCCCAGTACACGATGCCGGCGCCGCCCGCCATCGCCGTCGCGCCATCGATCAGGAGTTCCTGGCTCTCCACCGGATAGCTGAACCACCCGCGGACGCGGTCGTTCTTCATGTGCTCGCGGTTGTATTGGGTGTGGCTGCTCACGTAGGTCCAGATGACCTTCCCCGTGGAGTGCCCCAGTTGCAGATTAAAAAGCTTGTCCTCCGGCGTCTCCGCCGCTTCGAACATGAAGCCGTCCACCACGGGGATCGCGCGGTTCCGCCACTCCCGCTTGCTCAACAGCGACGTATCGTTGAACAGCACCGGCACATCGCGCGTTGTGCGGATCATTTCGCGAATCTCGCGCAGGAAGCCAATGATGACCTCGTTAGCCATCCACTCGGTGTACTCCACGTCGTCGGGCCTGGTGGGCACGGCTTTGCCGAAGCGCTTCTGGTACGCCGCCTCGCAGTACTTGCAGTGGCAGAATTCCCTGGCGTTATTCATCCCCTGGTAGGGCCCGTCGAAGTACATCACGTCCACCGGATACCCGGTCAGCACCTCGCGCACCATCGCGCGGATCACGTCGCGCACCGGCGAATTCAGGCAGCCCTCGAAGTACTTGGCGAACCCGTAGTGCTCGGTCGTCATCGGCGTGCCGTCGGCGAACTTCTTGCTCCACTCGGCGTACCGCGGATCCTTCGACGAGGCATCCATGAACGGATGATTCAGCGGCACGTACGCCACCACCCGCATGCCGCTCTTCTTGCAGAGATCCACCGTCTCGCGGAACGGATCGCCCTTCAACTCCGGGTGCACCGGATACCCCGATTTCGTCGGGAAGTAGGCAAAGTAGGACGCCGCCGGATAGCGCATCGAGTCCGCGTTCAATGCCGTGGCGATCCCCACCGCCCTATCCGCTTTGTAGTCGAACGAAGGATAGAACGGCGGATTGTAGGCCTCGCAGATTAGTACCCGGCAGGTCTTCAGCCAGTCCGCCGTTGCTACTTCTCCCTGCGGCGCACTCTGCAAGGGCGAGGCCGCCATCACGAAGCCCGCCGACTGGAGCAATTCCCGCCGGTTCATCATGCCTTCCGCTCCATACAAGATTGCCGCTCCACCAACTCCACATCGAACAGCCGATGCTCCGGCCCCTGATGCTCGCCGCGCCCCGCCAGGCGCAGCAGAATCTCTACCGCCGCCTGGCCAATCTCATACTTCGGCTGGTGAATCGTAGTCAGCGGCGGGTGCACGATGCTCGCCAGTTCCACGTTGTCGAAGCCCATCACCGAGACATCTTGCGGAATCCGCCGCCCAGCTTCCATCAGCGCGCGGATCGCGCCGAACGCCATCATGTCGCTGGCCGCGAACACCGCCGTGATATCCGGATGCAGGGCCATCAGTTTCTGCGCCAGGTCCACGCCGCCCTGAAAGTTATTCTTCCCATACAGCACCACGGGCCGCACCGACTGGCGCGCCGCCTCCAGACTGGCGACGAAACCCTTGGCCCGCTCCGTCATGTTGCCGTGATGCCGCGG
>JADGNS010000868.1 GCA_017883355.1 Candidatus Solibacter sp. | reverse complement strand
GGGAAGGCCGTCAAAGTAGTCGGCCAGATTTTCAGCCGCGAAGATCTTTACGTCGATGGCGAAGTGGAAGGCACCGTGGAAGCCCTGGAGCACAAGCTGACCATCGGGCCGAACGGGACGGTTCGCGCCACGATCAAGGCGCGCGAAGTGGTGGCGCTCGGAGCCATCCACGGAAATGTGGAGGCAACGGACAAGATTGAAATCCGCAAGGACGCCAAACTGACCGGGGACATCCGCACGGCGCGCATCATTATCGAAGATGGCGCGTATTTCAAGGGCAGCATCGATATCGTGAAGCCGGAACCGGTGAAAGCAGGGGCCAAGCCGCAGGCTTCCGTTTCGGCGGCACAGTCCGCCCCCGCGACAAGTGCTTCGCCGGCGGTCAACTCTCCGGAGATCAAGCGTTAGGTTGAAGGCGTTTTTCTCATGCTGGAGCCGCTGAAAGGGTTTTTTCGCGGATCTCGCGGAGGGCAAGCCGGGAACGGTGCCCCCGTGTCCTCGGGTGGGGGCAGGACGCCTATGAATGGGCGTAGTGGTGCAACGGGGCCGGCTCTCTCCTCGCGGCCCAGTCGCGGGCTGGAGGAGTTTTTCACCCAAATTCGCGACACCAGTGGGCTGACCCTCCTCGACCTGGGCGGCGCCACGCAGAAGAACATCAGCTTCATCACGGACCTGGGCCACCGCATCTATACGGAAGATTTCTTGCGTATTCTGAACGAGGCCTTTGGCGTGGACGACACCGCGGATCAAACCAACCCGGGCCGGATCGAATACTTCCTGAAACAGGCGCTGGATTATCCCCAAGGGCACTTCGACGGCGTGCTGATCTGGGACGTGCTGGAGTACCTGAATCCGGTGCTGTTGAACGCGGTAGTGGAGCGGTTGCACTACATCGTGCGGCCCAAGGCCTACATGCTGGCGTTTTTCCACTCCGACGATAAGCAGGAAGAGGTACCCTCCTACGCGTTCCGCATCGCCCATTTGAACTCGCTCGAGATCATGCAGCAGGGAATGCGGCGGCCGGCGCAGTTGTACAACAACCGGAGCCTGGAGAAGCTGTTTGGCCGATTCGAGAGCGTCAAATTCTTCCTGACGCGCGAGCGGCTTCGGGAAGTGATCATCAAGGCCTGAGGGCCAGTGGGACAGACGATTCGCCTTGCGTCGTCTGTCAACCTGCGGGGCGTTAGCAACGCACGACAGACCACAAAAAGCGATGGTCTGTCCTACTTGTATTTGCCCTGGAGGGCGTTGCGGCGGACTTTCAGCAGGTCGAGGAACGCAACGAAGCCTAGCAGCAGGCTGACCTTGGTGCCTTCCACGTTGTCCCATCGCACGGGGACTTCCACCGATTTGTAGCCGAGATGCTTGGCGATGAACAGGACTTCGACGTCGAAGCCGAAGCCATCGAGTTGCTGGCGGGAGAAGACTTCACGGCCGGCGCTGGTCTGGAAGAGCTTGAAGCCGCACTGCGTATCCTTAAATGGTAGTCCGGTGACCAGGCGCATGGCGGCGTTGAAGACGCGGCCGACCGCTTCGCGGAGGATGGGCTGGTGCACGCCGACCAGGGAACGATCCACGGCGCGCGACCCCACCGCGACCTGAGCGCGGCCGCCTTCGAGAGAGCTCCAGAGCTTCTCGACTTCGCCGATGGGGGAAGAAAGATCGGCATCGGTGAACAGGGCCCATTCGCCTTTGGCTTCGAGCATCCCATGCTTGACGCTGTAGCCCTTGCCGCGATTCCCGGGATTTTGGAGCACGCGCACGCCCGCGTCACGAGCCACCTGGACGGTGCGGTCGGCAGAGCCATCGTCCACCACCACGACCTCGGCGAACTCCCACTGAGAGGCGCTGAGGTACTCCCGCACTTTCACCAGGGAGGCAGGTAATCGTTTGGCTTCGTTGTACGCAGGAATGATAATGGAGAGGGAGCGTTTCAAGCGAAGATTTATAATAGCTTATTTCGCCATAGGAGCCTTATTTGTCCCTCGAAGACGACTTGCTCAAACAGCGGCTGACGCGGATCCGGGAGATCGAGGCGCTGGGCTACCGCGGCTACGGCCGCCGGTACGAGTTCACGCACACGGTGCCGGCGATTCTGGCGGAGTACGGCGCCAGGACGGCCGAGGAGCTGGTGCCGGAGGTCCGCGTGCGCATCGCCGGACGCCTGATGACGCTGCGCCACATGGGCAAGGCGGGGTTCGCGCACGTGCAGCAGAGCGGCGAACGCCTGCAGATCTACGTGAAGAAAGACGCTGTGGGAGAGAAGGATTTCGCGCTGTTCAAGCTGGTGGACGTCGGCGATATCGTGGGCGTGGAAGGCTACCTGTTCCGCACGCGCACGGGCGAACTCAGCATTCACGCGGAGAAACTGGAGTTCCTCAGCAAGACGCTGCTCTCCATGCCGGAGAAGTGGCACGGGCTGGAAGACGTGGAGACGCGCTACCGGCAGCGCTATCTGGACCTGCTGGCCAACCCGGAAGTGCGCAAGGTGTTTGTGACGCGGGCGCGGATCATCTCGTCGCTGCGCCGGCAACTGGAAGCGCGCGAGTTCATCGAAGTGGAGACGCCGATGATGCAGCCGCTCTACGGCGGGGCGACGGCGCGGCCGTTCGTGACGCACCACAATACGCTGGACATCGATCTGTACCTGCGGATCGCGCCGGAACTGTATTTGAAGCGGCTGGTGGTGGGCGGGCTCGACCGGGTGTACGAGATCAACCGCAACTTCCGCAATGAAGGGCTCTCGACCCATCACAACCCCGAGTTCACCATGCTGGAGTTCTACCAGGCGTATACGGACTATCGCGGGCTGATCGATTTCTCCGAGGAGCTGCTGCGGCAGACGGCGATCGACGCCACGGGTTCGGCTGTGGTGGAATTCGAAGGTCAGCAGATCGATTTCAGCAGCCTGGCGCGTTTCAGTATGCGGGAAGCCATTGTGCGGCACTGGGAAGGCGAAGGAGGTCCTACGATGGAGGACGTGGCTACGCCGGGGTGGCTGCTGGCGCATTCGCACAAGGACACGGCGGGCGAGGCGCTGACCGAAATTTTTGAGCGCCACGTGGAAGCCAAGCTGATCCAGCCGACGGTGATTTACGATTACCCGGTGGAGACCTCGCCGCTTTCCAAGAACAAGCCGGAGGACCCCGCCTTCGTGGAGCGGTTTGAGATCTACGCCGCGGGCATGGAGATCGGCAACGCGTACACGGAGTTGAACGATCCGCAGGAGCAGCGGCGGCGGTTCGAGATGCAACTCGGGATGCGGGAGCGCGGCGACGAGGAAGCGCACCAGATGGACGAAGACTACGTGCGCGCGCTGGCCTACGGCATGCCGCCGACGGGAGGAGAAGG
>JADGNS010000867.1 GCA_017883355.1 Candidatus Solibacter sp. | reverse complement strand
GGCGGAGCACGGCGCCATCTTCGCCCGCGTGTCTCCGGAGCAAAAGAACCGGGTAATCATCGGCCTGAAGGCGCGCGGGCACGTCGTCGGATACATCGGCGACGGCATCAACGACGCTCCGTCATTGCACACCGCGGACGTCGGCATTTCCGTGATGAATGGCGTGGACGTGGCCAAGGATGCCGCGAAAATCATCCTGCTGGAGAAGGACCTGGCGGTCTTGAACGAGGGAGTCATCGAGGGACGCCGGTGTTTCGCCAACATCATGAAGTACATCGTCATGAGCACCAGCTCCAACTTCGGCAACATGTTCAGCATGGCCGCGGCCTCGCTTTTCCTGCCATTCCTGCCCATGTTGCCGACTCAAATCCTGCTCAACAATTTTCTTTACGACACCTCGCAGGTAGCCGTCCCCGGCGACAATGTCGATCCGGCCCTGCTGCACAAGCCCAAGCGCTGGCAAATTGGGTTCATTCGCCAGTTTATGACGATCATCGGCCCCATCAGCTCGCTCTACGATTTCCTCACGTTCGGAGTGCTCCTTTGGATGTTCCACGCTTCCACCAACGCGCCGCTGTTTCGCACCGGATGGTTCGTGGAATCGCTCGCTACGCAGACGCTGGTAGTGTTTGTGATCCGGACGGCGGGCAATCCGTTCAGGAGCCGGCCGAGTGGGCGGCTGCTGATCGGGGTGGTTGCCGTCACCGCTGCCGGCGCCGTGCTGCCGTACACGCCCCTCGGCGGATTGCTGGGGTTTACGCCATTACCCCTGTCGTTGCTGGGTGCGATTGCGCTACTGGCCTTGACCTACCTGTTCCTGGTGCAAGCCGTCAAGACCTGGTTCTATCGCCGCCATGAGTTGCTCTAGGCCGCAGCCGTTCCGAACAGAGCCCCGACGCCCGCGGTCAACCCCATGGCTATGGCACCCCAGAACGTGACGCGGATTGCGCCCAGTCTCACGCTGGCGCCCCCGGCGTGCGCCGCCAAACCTCCCAGCAGCGCCAGGAACAACAGGGAAGTCCCGGCAACCAGGGGGATCAGACTGGCATCCGACGCGATGGCAGTGACCCCAAGTGGCAGGGCCGCTCCCACGGCGAAGCTGGCAGCCGACGCCAGGGCAGCCTGAATCGGACGCGCGGTGAGAGCCGCGGAGATGCCCAGTTCGTCGCGGGCATGCGCGCCCAAGGCGTCGTGGGCCATCAGTTTCGTGGCCACCTGTTTGGCGAGCCTGGCGTCGAGTCCGCGACCCACGTAGATCGCCGCCAGTTCCCTTTGCTCGCCCTCGGGGTTGGTCTTCAGTTCCGTACGTTCCAGCTTGAGGTCGGCCTGTTCGGTGTCTTTCTGGGAGTGCACAGACACGTATTCGCCTGCCGCCATGGACATCGAACCGGCGACCAGTCCGGCTACCCCGGCGATCAATACATTGCTGTGGGTGGCGTGCGCGGCGGCGACGCCCAACACCAGGCTCGCCGTCGAGAGGATCCCATCATTGGCGCCCAATACCGCCGCGCGCAACCAGCCGACGCGTTCCGTGCGGTGTCGTTCCCTGTGCGATCGAGGCATTCCAGATGCCTCTGCACGAGCCGGGCCAAGCGCCGGAGAGTGTTGGAATGCGGAAATACAGTGACGGACAGCACATGTAGGTGCAAAAGTTACCTTTGGAAATGCAATTTTATCCGAGGAATGACTCCGGATCGGGCTGAGAAACCGCCCAAATTCAAAACGGCAGCAAACGTGCCAGAGGAAATTCGTAACTGGAAACATCCGTCGCTGAAGGAGACAACATGAATTGGGACCAAATCGAAGGCAAGTGGAAGCAGTTCCTCGGCTCGGGCCGCGAGCGCTGGGGGAAACTCACCGATAACGACTGGGAAACCATCGGCGGCAAGAAGGATCAGTTGGTCGGCCGGATCCAAGAGCGGTACGGTGTGGCGAAAGCCGAGGCCGAAAAACAAACCGACGAATGGTTACGCGCGCAGACGGAATCCAGCCACGAAAAGCACGACGCCACCCGCCTTTAGAAGTGGCGAATCGCGGGCCCATTGCATAAGTGCCGGGTAAGAATAAACTGTGAAATGATGAAAAGCGGCTGGTGATGCTCAGCCGCGGGGAGTGGGTTTTGAAACACGTTTCGGTTGTTACCGCCGCCCGAATCCTTGTCATTGAAGACAACGGCTCGGACGTCTTCCTTCTCGAACGGGCGCTGAATCAGCAAGATTTCCGGTTTGAACTGATTCACCTGCTGAGCGGGGGCCAAGCCCTGGCTTTCATCCGCAGGCAGGGGAATTATTCGCATGCGGAGATTCCAAACCTGATCCTGGTGGACTTAAACCTGTCCAAGTATACCGGCGAAGACATCTTGCACGAGATCCGAAGCGCCAGCCACCTCGGCGGCGTTCCGGTCTGCGTGTGGAGTTCTTCCCGCTCCCGGCGCGACGAGGCTCTGCTCAAAGAACTCGGAGTTACCCAATTCATCACCAAGCCTTCCGGTCTGGATCAATTCATGGAGATCGGCAAAACCATCAAGGATCTGCTGGCGGCTTCCACGCCCGATTAATGGTGGTTGGATGCCCCGCTGAGTTCCAGGTGAGAGAGCGGCATTCCGCGTGCTGCTCTGATGGTCGCGGTCCCGTTCCAGGGAAGATGCGCATTCGTTTCGGCGAGAAGAGTGAGGGTGGCTTGTGGCAAAGAAGACCGGCAGTGGCCGGCCAGACGAGGTCGTGCGTTCTCCACGTGTTCCTGATTCGTTCCGCCCAAAGCGGCGAGCGGTTCCGGCTGGGAAGACCTCCCCAGTAGCTGTGGCTCCCGAGTCTGAGGCAGTGATCGCGTGGCCAGTCGCCGAGGCGGAGGACGAAGGCGGTTCGCTCCCCATTGTGGTTGGCGTAGGCGCCTCTGCCGGCGGACTAGAGGCATTCACGGAGTTACTCAGCCATCTGCCGGACGATACCGGTATGGCATTCGTGCTGATTCAGCACCTCGATCCGAAGCACGAGAGCCATCTGACGGAGTTGCTTTCCAGAGAAAGCAAAATGCCCGTCTCTGAAGTGAAAGGCGATACTCACGTCAAGGCCAATCATGTTTACGTGATTCCGCCGCGATGCAATTTGGGCATTTCCGGTGGAGTCCTGCATACCGCGCCCCGGCCAGCCAGCGGCCTCAACCTGCCCATCGACTCTTTTTTCCGCGCCCTGGCGGCAGACCGCGGCAGCATGGCGCTGGGCGTGGTTCTATCGGGAACCGCATCGGATGGGACGCTGGGCCTCCAGGCGATCAAGGCCGCGGGCGGTACCACGTTCGCCCAGGAAATTCAAACCGCGAAATTCGATGGCATGCCGAGAAGCGCCATCGCCGCCGG
>JADGNS010000866.1 GCA_017883355.1 Candidatus Solibacter sp. | reverse complement strand
TACGCCACAATCGTCGGGTGAGCCGGCTTCGTCGACGCAGTTGGTCGGCACCAATACGGCGCCCACGGTGACCGTCGGCGGCACGCCGGCAACCGTGCTGTTCAGCGGCTTGACGCCGGGCAGCGTGGGGCTCTACCAGGTGAACGTATCCGTGCCCTCCGGCGCGCCCACCGGGACGCAGCCCCTGAAGCTCTCCATCGGCGGCCAGGACACTACCGTGAACCTGGTAGTGCAATAGGGACAGACAGCGAATTTGCAGCGCAGTTTGCCGCAAATTCGCTGTCTGTCCCCGGTTTGCCACTTCGCTATAATGTGACCTTGGGAGCTGTTCCCCTTCGATGACCGACTTTAAGAAAAAACTCCAGGATGAAATCAGTGTGCTCGAGTACGAGTACCTGGTTGAGCTGCCGAGGGAAATCCTGAAGGCCCGGGCCCATGGGGACCTGAGCGAGAACGCGGAATATCACGCGGCCAAAGACCGGCAGGGTTTCCTCAACGCCCGCATCGGCCAGTTGAAGAAGCGCCTGGCGGAGATGTCGATGGTCGATTTCTCCAAGATTCCGCATAACAAGGTGGGGCTCGGTTCCACCGTGGTTGTGCTCGACGTCAAACGCGACGAAGAGGTCACTTACTACCTGGTGACCAGCGAAGAGGCCGATGCCGCCAATGGCAGGGTCTCCACCACGTCGCCCATCGGCCGCGCCCTGATCAACAAGGAAGTGGGCGACGAGGTCAAGGTTGTGAGCCCCGGCGGAACCAAAGAGTTGGAAATCCGCAAGCTCACCACCATCCACGAGATAGTCCAGTGATATGACGGCTACCCGCGCGATCGGCTGGTTCTTTGGTTCGATCATCAACGCCATCGTGCGCTGGCTCGCGCTGTCGAAGATCCACCCCAACGTACTCACCTTTATCGGCCTCGTGATCAATATCTGGGCGGCGTGGCTGTTCGCCGCGGGCAGTTTCCAGTGGGCGGGCGTGGTGGTCACCGGAGCGGCCATCTTCGATATGGTGGACGGGCGCGTGGCGCGCGCCACCAGCCAGGTGACGCGCTTCGGCGGCTTCTTCGATTCCGTGCTGGACCGTTACTCCGACCTGGCGCTGTACATCGGCCTGCTGGTTTACTACGCCGGCATCAATCGCTTCTTCTACATCGTGCTCACCGCCATCGTCATGATGGGGTCGGTGATGGTCAGTTACACGCGGGCGCGCGCGGAAAACGCCATCCCCAAGTGTAAAGTGGGCTTCCTGGAGCGTCCCGAGCGCGTCGTGCTCATCATCATCGGCGCGCTCTTCGACCGCATGGCGGCCGTGCTGTGGGTCATCGCGGTGCTCTCCAATGTGACCGTGGTCCACCGCATGATCTACACCTTCCAGCAGGCCAAACTCCTCGAGGACGCGCAATTGCGGTCCGTGGCGGAAAAGAAGGATCCCCAGGAGAAGAAGAAAGAGCCCGTCCAAGGAGATTAGGCCTGCGGCGGCTTGGACCCTTGGCGCCGCCGGCCATGCGGCCTTTTGGGCAACCGGCCCTCTCTCACCACCAGTTGGGCACCTCACGGTAGAATTAGGGGGTGCTGCACCGATTCGTTCTTCACAACGACCTGATTCAGGAATCCACCGACCTTTGCCTCAGTCCAGGCCAGGTAGGGTTGCTCTCGGGTTGGGGCGTCTTCAGTACGCTGCGTGTCGCCGATGGCGTTCCCTTCGCGTGGGAGCGCCACTGGGCGCGTCTCCAGCGCGATGCCGCGGCGCTGCACGTTCCACTGCCCGAGGATTCGGAACGGATCCGCCGCAAAATGATCGAACTGGTGGTAGCCAACTATGCGGCCAACTGCACGCTGCGCATCGCGATCGTGCGCAACGGCGGCGGCATGTGGGCCGGCCCCTCCAACGGCCGCCCCAGCGATCTCATCGCCCTGACCGCCGAGTCCAAGCATTGGGGCGATGGTGTCAAGCTGGCGTATGTCCGCGAAGCCCGCCACGCCGCCTGCCAGTTCACCGGCGCCAAAATCCTCTCCTGGGCGATGAACCTGACCTGGCTCGAATCGGCCCAGGCGCGCGGCTTCGATGAAGTGATCCTGCTCAATGAGCGCGGCGAAGTCGCCGAATGCACGTCGGCCAATCTCTTCATCGCCAACGGCAGCCACGTGTACACTCCGCCGCTCAGCTCCGGTTGTCTGCCGGGGATTACCCGCGAAGTGCTGCTGGGCGAGATCCGCGCTCCGGGAATTCGGGTGGAAGAAAAGACGCTGCAGCCCGGCGACCTGGAGGCGGCCGACGAGGTCTTCATCACATCGACCACCCGCGACCTGCTGCCCGTATATCAGATCGAAGACAAAAAAATCGGGCGCACCGACCACACGCGTCAGGCTCTGGCCCGGGCATTCTCCGAATACGTAAGGAATTACGTGGCGACCCACCGGGAAGTGGTCGTGTAGTCTTATTGGCCCTTGAAGTTGATGGTAAACGGGCCAGCCTCATCGACCACCGTGTAGTCTGGCGGTACCGCGAACAGCATCGCGTCGGGCGGCGTGCGGCTCAGGTTTTCAATCCGGAATGTGTTTTCGCCGCTGCGCGGGTCGTTCGTTTTCGAGAGGATCTGGATCTTCAGGTCCGGCGACGCCCAGGTTTCCGTCACCACGGTAAACTCGCGGTCATTCCCCATCATGCCCACCGGATAGGTGATGGTGCTGCGCGTGCCATCGGCAAAGACTCCTTCGACGGTCCGCGAACCGAGCGACTCGTTGGAGAAACGCGGCCGCATCGGCTCGTTGGCCGCGGAGGGCGCAGCCGCCGGAGCCATGTCGCCGGCACGGCCGCCACCGCCACCACCACCGCCCGTGGCATTACCGAAGACTACTGCGCCAGGACCACTTCCGACAGAGCCTCCCCTGAAGCCGGTCGGGCGGGACCCCGGTGCGGGTAATGCCTGCCGGTGCGCCACTTTGTTCTGCGTGTCGAGCGTGTACTTATACCCCGCCACCGGATCGGTGATCTCGATAATCGAGGGCATTGAGGTTTGGCGCGCTCCCATGCCGAGCGGGCGCTCTGTGCGGGTGCGTCCGTCGCTGTCGCGCCACACTTTTCTGCCCGGCACCTTCTGCGCGATCCGCGTGCCATCGGTCAGGACTTTGACGCTTTCGCTGACTTCTTCGCCTGAGTAGGGCGCTCCGGTCACCACAGAAGTGGCGAACGGAGGCGGCGCGCTAAAGCTTGCGCTGCCGGAGAATGAGCCTGTACTGGTGATTGTGCCCTGCGAGGAGAGCTGAGCCGACACCGGAGCGGCGGCGACAGCCATGATTGCGGAGACGAGCAGAACCCGTTGTGCCATACGCACCTCCACTCGGAGTCTAGC
>JADGNS010000865.1 GCA_017883355.1 Candidatus Solibacter sp. | reverse complement strand
GATCACCAACATTCCGCTCGGCGGCAAACCGGAATACGGCGCTTCGGCCGGAGACGGCAAGGTGTATGCCAATCTCACCGACACGAGCGAGGTGGTTGAGATCGACGCGAAGACAGCCGCCGTGGCCCGGCGTTGGTCCACCGCTCCGTGCAAACAGCCGGTCGCCATGACCATCGACACGGCCCACCACCGGCTGTTCAGCGGATGCCGCAGCGGAGTGATGGCCGTCTCCGACTATCAGGCCGGCAAGGTGGTCGCAACGGCCCAGATCGGCGCCGGCGTCGACGGTACCGCGTTCGATGCAGCCTCCGGCAACGTGTTTGCCTCGAATGCAGACGGCACGCTAACGGTGATTCATCAGGACTCTCCGGACCAATATCGCGTCATCGAAAACGTGCCGACGCCACAGGGGTCGCGCAATATGGGGCTCGACCCCACCAATCACCGCGTGTTCGTGGTCTCCGCGAAGTTTGGGCCGGCGCCGGCCGGCGGCAGGGGCAGAGGACCGGTGCTGCCCGGTTCCTTCACCTTGATGACGATCGAGCGCGATCCGGCAACCCACTGAACGTGTAAGCGCCTCTCCCGCCGAGCCACGCTAGACGACGGCTATCGAAGCGTGTTACATCTTTGTTGCCGGCCGTTACACAGCGCCGGTGGCAGCCTCCGGCGGCGGGGCCGCGCAGATCTCAATTGTGGAGCGTACTCAAATGAACGAGAATCGTTTTTCCAGGCGGCATTTCTTTTATGGAACCCTGTTGGCGGGCGCAGTTCCGGCGGGGGGCTTCGGCAGCACGCCCTCACTGTCCGCCCTGGGGTACAAGTCTCTCAACGAGAAATTGAACATCGCCGCGATTGGGGTCGGCACGCGGGGACCGGCGATCCTGCAGGGAGCCGCCCCGACAGAGAACATCGTGGCGCTTTGCGATGTCGACGAGGTAAGGGCCGCGGGCGCGTTCCGGACTTACCCCAAGGCGGCCAAGTACAAAGACTACCGGCAGATGTTCGAAAAGGAGGGCAAGAACATCGATGCCGTGATGATCGCCACTCCGGACCACATGCACACCCCCATCGCGCTGCTTGCCATGCAGCACGGCAAACACGTCTACTGCGAGAAGCCGCTGACCCGCACCGCGGGCGAAGCGCGGCTGCTCACCGACGCCGCGGCGAAGTATAAGGTCGCCACCCAGATGGGCAATCAGGGCTTCAACCACGAGGGCACGAAAACCGCGTGCGAGATCCTCTGGTCGGGCGATATCGGCGAGGTTCGCGAAGTGCACGCGTGGACCGGCGGCATCTATGGCGGCCAGCCCAACCTTCCCGCAACGGGACCGGAACCCACCCCCGTGCCGGGTACGCTCGATTGGGACCTCTGGCTGGGGCCGGCCGCGCCCAGGACGTTCAACCCCTTGATGACGAACCAGTGGCGCGCCTTCCTGGACTTCTCCACCGGCGGCTCATTGGGCGACTGGCTGGTGCACAATCTGGGTCCGGCGCACCTCGCCCTGCAGCTCGACAAGGCGTCTCCCATCAGCGTGGAATGCGTCACCGTGGAGGGCAAGAACCAGTGGCTCTGGCCGCTACGCGCGCACACCGTCTTCGAGTTTCCGGCCCGCGCCAACATGCCTCCCGTGACCATCCACGCCTACCAGAACATGCGTGGCACCTTCCAAAATCCGGCGGGGATGGGAGAGAACGACCGGCTCTTCCCGCCCATGAACAACCTGGCCGAAAAGGGCCGCTCCTTCGTGGGAGGTGGCGACGGCATGATGCTGGTTGGCGAGCAACTGACGATTGATGGCAAGCCGGCGGGGCGAGGCGGCGGGATGGCGCCTGGAGGAATGGGGGGCCGCGCTGGCATGCCCGGCGCGCCCGGCGGTCCCGGCGGAATGGCGGGCCGTGCCGGCGCACCCGGCGGGATGGCCGGCCGCGGCGGACCCGGCGGTCCCGGCGGCGCGCCGGGAGATCCGGCGTTGCGCGCGCCCGGCAACGGAGCGGTGTTCGTCGGTTCCAAGGGTTACCTGGCCACCACCCCTCGCGGCGAGGGCGTCTGGCTGCTCCCCGCATCGCGGTGGGCCGAGTACAAACTCCCGCCGCAGGTGCTGCAGCGCGGCGTCAATCACCAGCAGGACTGGATCCGCGCCTGCAAAGGCGGCGCGCCCGGCGTCTCCGAATTCGCCGTGGCCAGCAAGTACATCGAATGGCTGGCTCTCGGAGCCATCGCCGTGCGCGTTCCCGGCAAGCTGCTGTGGGACGCCAAGAACATGCGCTTCACCAATAACGAAGAGGCCAACAAGCTGCTCAAGCCTTTCATCCGCAAAGGATGGGAGATGAAGATATGACGAAGAGCTTTATGATTGGCTCATTACTGGGAGCGCTCCTCGTTTGGGCGGTCCCGGGCCGCGCCGCCGCGCCCATCCGGGTCATGCTGCTCGACGGAGAGCAGGGCGGCCCATACCATGCCTGGCAGGAGACCTCGCCGTACCTGAACAAAATGCTGGGCGACGCCGGTCTCTTTCAGGTGGATGTTGTGACCGCGCCGCCGAAGGACGGCGATTTCACCGCGTTCAAGCCGGACTGGGGCAAGTACCAGGTGGTGGTGGCGAACTACGACGTGCCCGACGAACGCTGGTCCGAAGGTCTGAAAACGTCTTTCGAGCAGTACGTGCGCAACGGAGGCGGGCTCGTCTCGGTCCACGCCGCCGATAATGCATTCCCCAACTGGAAGGAGTACAACCTGATGATCGGCGTCGGCGGCTGGCGCGGGCGCAACGAGAAGTCGGGGCCGCACTTCTATTATCAGGATGGGAAACAGGTTGCCGATACCTCCCCCGGAAACGCCGGAAGCCACGGCGCGCGCCTGGCCTACAAGATCGTCAACCAGGTGACCAGCCACCCTATCACCAAGGGGCTCCCCAAGGAATGGCTGCACGTGCCCGACGAGCTTTACGCCAACATGCGCGGACCGGGCGAGAACATGACGGTCCTCTCTACCTCGTGGAGCGATCCGGCCAACCGAGGCACCAACCACGACGAGCCCATTCTCATGGTCCTGTCGTATGGCAAGGGGCGGATCTTTCATACCGTGATGGGGCACGATCTGGCCGCGCTCAACTGCGTCGGCTTCATCGCGACCTACCAGCGCGGCACGGAATGGGCGGCCACCGGCAAGGTCACGCAAAAGGTCCCAGCCGACTTCCCAACCGCCGACAAGCCCCAGACGCGCGCGGCGTATAATCCGCCGGCAGGCTGGACCTCGCCGACCGGAGGTCCAGGGCGAGGAGCACCCAGGAAGTAAGCCGCGCCGCGCGGATTTTGTGGGGCAGCTTGTCAAGCTGCGCGCCGGTTGGCAACCGGCG
>JADGNS010000864.1 GCA_017883355.1 Candidatus Solibacter sp. | reverse complement strand
GAGGCGGCCGGTATAGAGAACGGAAGCCACCGCTGCGCAGATGCCGCACGCTATATAAACCAGCAGCGTGACCCGTCCAACGGGCACACCGGAAATGAACGCGGCCCGGGGATTGTGGCCGACGGCGTAAAGCCACCGGCCGTATAGTGACCGGCTCAGGACCGCCTGGGCCGCCCCAGCGACGCTCAGGGTCGCCAGAAAGGCCGGGGCCGTCCGGCCACCGATGATCGTGAAGGCCGCAGGCAGTCCACTGATATTTTTCGACTGCGTGAGCCAAATGGCGAAGCCACTGAAGAACATCATCGTGGTGAGCGTGACGATAAAAGGCGGCATGCGGAGACGCGTGACGGCCGCCCCATTGAAAGCGCCTACCACCGCTCCGACCGCCAGCATGGCGGCAACCCCACCGGCTGCGGCCAGCGGACCGCTGGCCAACCCACCGGTGTGGCCACTCATCACCTGCGCTCCCGCGACGCTGGATAGCGCGATCGTGGAAGTCACGGACAAGTCAATGCCGCCGGAGATCAGAACACACGTCTGGCCGGTGGCCACGACCAGCAAAGGCAACATGCTGGCCAAGATGTTGCCCAAGTTTTCGGCGGAGGCGAAACCCGGTGTGAACGGCAGTACACACAGAAACCAGGCCGCGCTCAGAAACAGGACGAGATATTCCGAAAGCAGGATGCGAACGAAGAGTTTCCTGGTACGCAGTTCGTGGTTCGTGGTGGCCGCCGCGGTCATTCCAGGCTTACAGTTTCTTCAGCTTCGCACCCCACATCCGTGCCGCCATCTCTTTGAGATTGCCCTGGTGGATGACAAAGCCCGGATCCGCGATGCGTTCGGCAACCGGTTTGCCAGACTTCATATCGAGGATGGCCTGGACAGCAGCCGCCGCCTCGAAATAGACATCCTGCACTCCGTCGGCATCCAGATATCCATCCACCAACATCTGGTAAGCCATCCTGTCGCCATCAAAGCCGCCCAGCAACACGTGGCCCTCTGTGCCGATCTTGTGGTATTTGCCCGCCGTCTTGAGGGCGGAAACGACGGACGGAAAGAGGAAGTCCGAAGAACTGAAGATGAAGCTGATGTCGGGGTTGGCTTGAAGCGCGTTGACAACCCCGGCCTGGGCCTTTTCCTGGTTCCATTCCGTCGGAATCCGGGCCACCACCTCGATGACATCGGGATGCTGCTTTACCACGTCCTCGAAACCGTCGCGCCGGCCAATGGCGTTGATGTCGCCCAGATCGCCGATGAGAATCATCACCTTGTGTTTCCGGCCGGTCAGTTTGGCCTGCTGGACCAGGTATTCAACCGTAGCCTTGGTGATGGCGTAATTGTCCGCCACGACCGTCACCGAGCGCGCGTCGCTTTTGTCCGGCGGGCGGTTGAACAGGGCGATTGGGATACCGGCTGCGTTGGCCGACTTGATGGCTGGGATGATGGTCTTGGAATCTTTGGGCACGACGACGATTCCATCCACTTTCCGGGTGATGAAATTCTTCACTTGCTCCAGTTGGCGATTGGCGTCGCCATCGGCGATGGCTTCGAGCATTTTGATGTTCCGCTTGGCGAGTTCATCGCGGAAGGCGCCCAAAGCCGCGACCCAGAACTCGGTTTGCAGCGTCTCGAACGCGACGCCGACGGTCATTTGAGTGGTGCCGTCCGCTTTACCGGGTGTTTCGGTGGACGGTTTGCAGCCTGTCAACGCGATCAAAACGGCGAGCGCGAGGCGACTGATGGGCCGGAAGTGCTTCTTCACTGGGTTCATTTTAGCTTTGAGCTTACGTTTGCGAACTGGTTTCCATGGCATCGCGTTCGTCTGGCTAGGCGCGGATCAGTCAGGGATCAACGTGCGCAGGTAGCGCACGCCCGCTTCCGTCCAGGCACGCTCACGGCGGATGGTTTCGTCGAGAGCATCGCCGGGGGTCACCCAGGTTTCAAGCACGGCATTGAAGGGCTGCGACGCAGCGGCCAGCTTGCCCAGCAGCCACGGCAAGTCGAGCCGACCCTGGCCGGCGGCACAACCCTCCAGCACGAAACCCATGCGATGGCTCACCCGACGGATGGTGAAATCTTTGACGTGCAGGCAAAGCGTGAACTCACCGAGGTGCTCCACGACGACTTCCGGTCCTTCCAGCGCACCGAAGGAGTTCGCCGTGTCGAGACAGATGCCGGCGTGTTTCGTTCCGAGCTGTTCCACCATCTGCGCCAAGGTCCGGCTGGGAAAGCGGTCGTGATTCTCGAGGGCGATGCGAACGCCCGCCGCGGCAAACTCCGGCAGCAGCGGACGCAGCCGGGCGACCACCTGCTCGGGCGTCGGCTCATCGTCTTTGGCATCCACGACCACGCGCACGAAAGGACAGTCAAAGCGTCGCGCGAACTGGAGATGGGCGCGGAGGTCTTGCGGATCGAGGCCAAGCGTGCCGACTTCCACCTGAATTTTCATTTCGCGCGCCTGGGCGGTGAAGCGGTCCAACTCCTGGGTCGTGAGTTGAGTGAGCGGGAGATTGTCGCAGATTTGCACCAACCGGACGTCCAGGCGCGCGGCCTCTTCGAGAAGATCAAACGCCGTCATCGGTCGCGCTGGTGGGTGTCCCGGCACGCCGATCGCCCAAGTGAAGGTGTATGAGCCCAGTCCGAGTTGCATGGGTGTCATGTCGTCAGCGCGCCGACTTGAACTTGCCTTCCACAATCGCCTTCACCTGTTCCTTGACGCTTTCCGGCTCGAAAACTTTTTTCCAGTCCGGTTGAAGAATTCGCTCCCGGCCAAATTCGGCGATGAGTTTTGCGCCGTCGGAGAAGGGAAAGTCCACGCGGTTGAAGGCGATGCCTAGCGGCACCTTGATGTGGCCGTAGAGAAAATCTTCCGCCGCCGCGCGCGGCACGCCCCGCTTCACCACTTCCTCCAACGCCTCGCGCAATGCCTGAATGAGCGCGATGCCAACCGTTTCCGCCATCGCCGGTTCGAGCATCGCCATCTGCTCGACGGTGATGCGATGGGAGCGGGTAACGGGTGCGTAGAACTTGCGAGCCAGTCTTTCGCCGAGGGCGTAATGCGCTTCCGGCCCTTGCATCAACGCACAGACAATCGGCATCCGCGCCTTCGTGCCGCCGAAGAAATCGGCGCGGGCCTCCGGGTCGTCTTCCAGCTCGAACACGCTCGGATGGCAGGGGTGCGTTACGAAAATGCTGATGTCCGCACGGGCCGGCAGTTCGCCAGCGTGCGCCGCGGCCGGATCAAGCGTGATAATCATCGCCCCCGGCTCGAGGTTGTGGATGATCTCGCGCGCAATCTTGCCGAGCAGCGTGTCCGGCACGGCAAGAATGATGACGTCGGCATCGGCCACGGCATCGTCGGATGG
>JADGNS010000863.1 GCA_017883355.1 Candidatus Solibacter sp. | reverse complement strand
GCGGTGGTGCGGAAGACTTTCTTGGCGAGCCGCCATTTGGTCCCCAGGGAGAGTCCGCCGCCCGAGGCGCGCATCTCCTCGAGGATCACGTGGTAATCTTCCGGCGCGGTCACCACGGCGACGTCCTGGTAGTTTTTGGCGGCGGCGCGCAGCATGGTGGGTCCGCCGATGTCGATGTTCTCGATCAGTTCCGCGAGGGGTGCGCCGGCCCGGGCGGCGACTTCCTCGAAACGGTAGAGGTTGACCACCACCATGTCGATGGGGACGATGCCGTGCGCCAGGATGGCCGCCATGTGTTCGGGGTTGGCGCGCATGGCGAGGATGCCGCCGGCGATCGTGGGGTGCATGGTCTTGACGCGGCCGTCGAGCATCTCGGGGAATCCGGTGACGTCGCTGACATCGGCGACGGGGATACCGGCGTCGCGGAGGAGGCGCGCGGTACCGCCGGTGGAGATCAGTTCGGCGCCCATCCGAGCCAGGGCGGAGGCGAATTCGACGATGCCGGTCTTGTCGGTGACGCTGAGCAGTACGCGAGAGATCTTGGCCATCTACTGGCACGATATCACGGGCCGGGCGGACGGCTGGGTAGAGCGGGACAAATTTGTCCCACTGGGGAGACAGACTTTGTTGAAAATAAACAACTTAACAGTATGGACCCGCGAAAAAGCGGGACAAATTTGTCCCACTTGCCGCCTTTTGGCGCCGCGTATCGGGGGAAGGGTGAGAGCCTCCCCCCGATCCCAGGATGGCACACGAGGCTTGGAGGACGGCGGGCAAAAAGTGGGGCAAACGGACACAAGTAATTTTAATTCAGTGATTTAGAGATATTTTTTGTTAGTGTGACTCGCGCCGTGATACGCTACGGGCGAATTCGTGAAACCGTCCAAATGGTCTCGAGAGTGGCCGGGCGCGGCGTTGTGGGCCGCCGGCGCCGCATGCCTTGTGGTACAAGTGCTGCTGCCGGGATTCATCGGGATCGCCAATAACGGGGATTTCGGCAAGGTCTACGCGTGGCTGTGCCTGGCGCCGCGCGGGGCGGCGACCAACTTCATTCACTTCCAGCCGGACTACGTGTGGAGTGCGCGGAACTATTGGAACAGCCCGTATCATTCGGCGGAGAGCGCGCTAGGGTGGCTGGCCACGCGAATCTCCGGCGCCACGCACGAAGGGGCGGCGTTCGATATACGCTGGCTGGGCGCGACGCACGTGGCGCTGTGCCTGGCCGCATTCGGTATCCTGCTGGCGGGTTTGCGGGTCACGCTGCGCGGCAGGGGGGCCATGGCACAAGCGGCGGCGGCCCTCGTCCCGCTGCTGGTGTTCACGGACGTCTGCTACACGGCGTACCTGAATTCGTTTTACATGGACGCGGCGGCGCTGTGCGGCCTGCTTTTGATGGCCGCCGCCGCGGTATGGATGACGGCGAGCACGGCGCCACGGGCCGCGCCGCTGTTTGTGTTTGCATTGGCGGCGCTGCTGTTTGTGACCTCGAAAACGCAGCATGCAGTGTGGATGGGTCTGCCGGCGGCACTGCTGATCGCGCGGGGCGCGCAGTGGAATTCGCGGCGGTGGCGGGCGCTGGGGTGGAGTGCGGCGGGGTTGGTGCTGCTGGCGGGCGCGGGGATGCTCCGCTCGATGGATGGCTCCTATCGGGGGGAGGCGATGTTCAACGTTTTGTTTTTCCGGCTGGGACCGGCGGGCGCGGATCTACAGTCGCTGGGTGTGAAGCCCGAGGAACTGCGCTATCGCGGCATGCACTCCTACATGCCGGGGGCGCCTACGGCAGATGCGGCCTGGAGCGAGGAGTTCGGGAGGCGAACGGGGTTCGGGCGCCTGGTGGGGTGGTATGCGCGGCATCCCGGGAGTACGCTGGGGTTCCTGGCGGAGACCTTGACAGAGGGCGCTCGGGAGATGCGGCCGGTCAACCTGGGGAATTTTCGCGCCGCAGACGGCCGGGCTCCCGGGGCGCACACGCAACGCTTCGCGGTGTGGAGCAACATCCGCAGCGGACTGTTACGCCGATGGCCCTGGCACATGGTGGTGTGGTACGCCGTGTTCCTGGCCGGGTGCCTGGTGAGCGGCTCACCGTTGAGATGGGTGGCGATGGGGATTGCGGCATTGGGCGCGGGAGAGTTCGCGGTGGCGGCGCTGGGCGACTCGCTGGATGCGGGCCGCCATCTGTTCCTGTTCCACGCGGCCACGGATTTGACGGTGTGCTTCGCCGCCGGGTGGCTGGTTGCGAAGTGGCCGGTTCAGAAGACGATGCGCCACACGCCGTAAGCGCCGAATGCAGCGGCGCACGGCATCCACAGGCGGGCGAGGCGCGGCGGGTTCCACAGCAGAGCGGCCAGCATGACGACGGCCAGTGGGCTCAAGGCGTGCCAGTGCAGGGCCTCGGCGAAGTGGCCTTTGGCGAGCGCGAATACGGCGTGGGTCAGTCCGCAGAAAGGGCAGGGGCGTCCGGTGAGCCAGCGGAAGCCGCAGAGCGGGAGGGCCGGCGGCGAGAATGACCAGAGGAGGGCGGGAGAGGCGGCGAGCGCGGCCCAGCGCCACGGAGTGGTTAAGAGTCCGAGCTTCGCTCGGATGCACAAGGCGGAGCCTTCCCGCGAAAATACATGCTTGCCCGGCATCCGCTCCGGACCCAGAGGGTACCCCGGTCGCGGCTCGGATTGGCGCTTGATGGGCAGCGGTATTGTCATCATTCGGTTGAGACGCCGCGGGCGTCATGAGCAACTTATGCCACAGGTCATTTGAAAAGGGGGTGGGCCAGGATGGCGGCTACGGTGACTTCGGGATCGTCGCTGGAGATGGGGACGTGCACGTCGGCGAGGCGGTAGTGGTGGCGGCGGGCTTCGTAGAGGGCGGCGAAGACCTCGGGATCGCGGGCCAGCGGGCGGTGGGTGGCGTGGGCGACGCGGTGCCGGACGGTTTCGAAGGGGCAATCGAGCCAGACGGTGAAGCCGTTGTTCTGGAGCAGGAGGCGGTTGTCGGGCTGGGTGAAAGCGCCGCCGCCGAGAGCGAGGACGGCGGGACGTCCGCGTTCGATCCAGCGGACGTGCTGGGCGATGACGGCGGCCTCGATGCGGCGGAATTCAAGCTCGCCGCGGGTGGCGAAGATCTCGGCGATGGCGGTATTTTCGGCGGACTCAATCTCGGCGTCGGTATCGAAGAAGCTCCAGCCGAGGCGATGGGCGAGATGGCGGCCGACGGTGGTTTTGCCGGCGCCCATGAAGCCGACGACGTAAACTCCGGGCGTGCGCTTGAGCTTGAGGTTCATGCGGTTCCGTTGATGGCGGCCAGGCGCGATTCGACGATGGAAGGGAAGAGGCGCATGGCGAGGACGAGGAACCAGCCGGAGCGGGGCGTGACCACGGT
>JADGNS010000862.1 GCA_017883355.1 Candidatus Solibacter sp. | reverse complement strand
CATGCGGTTGGGGTCGCTGAAATTCTTGCCGGTCTGGATGCACATCAGGATTTCGTGCGCGCGGGCACCCTCCTTGCGCAGATAATGCGAATCGTTGGTGGCCACCAGAGGAAAGCCGGTTTCGCTGGAGAGGCGGACCAGTTCGGGAGTGAGGCGCTTATCCTGCTCCAGGTGGTGATCCTGCACTTCGAGGAAGAAATTCTTCGCGCCGAAGATGTCGCCATATTGGTGCGCCATGCGCCGCGCATCGTCGTGCTTGTCGGAAAGCAGGGTCTCGGGAATGTGGCCGCGGAGGCAGGCGGACAAGCCGATCAGTCCCTTGGAATGCGCTGCCAGCAGGTCGGTATCGATGCGGGGTTTGTAGTAGAAGCCGTCCAGATACGCGGTGGACACCAGCTTGATGAGGTTACGATAGCCTTCCTGGTTTTCGCAGAGCAGCACCAGGTGGTTGTAGCGATCGGTATCGCTGCGCGTTTTGTGTCCCTTCTGCGAAACGTACACCTCGCAGCCGATCACCGGATGGATGCCAGACGCTTTGGCGGCGTTGTAGAACTTCACGGCTCCGAAGAGATTGCCGTGATCGGTCATGGCCACCGCGGGCATCTTCTGCTCGACCATGATCTTCATCAACTGGTCGATATCGCAGGCGCCGTCAAGCAGCGAGTAGTCGGTGTGGCAATGTAGATGGACGAAGGACATGGGTCGGGCAATTCCTCACAAGTCCTCGGGGGAGATCTGGAGTACTTCTAGTTTAGCAGTGGGACAGGCGCTTCGGCCTGCCAACTCTTCACTCAAACCGCAGCGCGATCACCGGGTCCACCCGCGTGGCGCGGCGGGCCGGGAACCAGCATGCGGCGGCGCCCGCCACCAGCACCACGAGAGTCACCGCCGCGAAGGTCAGCGGATCGCGCGCGCTGACGCCCCAGAGTTCGCTCGCCAGCACCTTGTTGGCCGCCATACTCGCCGCCAAACCTACCGCGAGGCCGATCGCGACCAGCCACATCCCCATCCGCAGCACCATGCCGATCACGTCGCCGCGACTGGCGCCGAGGGCCATTCGTATGCCGATCTCCTGTGTCTGCCGCGAGACCGTGTAGGCGATCACGCTGTACACGCCCACCGCCACCAGCACCAGGCCGACGCTGGCGAAGACCCCCAGGACCGCCAAGAGGAAGCGCGGCTGCGCGTACGAAAAGTCGCTGAGAAAATCGTCCAGCGTGCGCGTCATGGTGAGCGCCACATTCTTGTCCACCGCCCAGATCTCGCGCCGCACCGGGTTGAGCAGGCCGATCGGGTTGCCCGCGGTGCGCACCAGGATCCCGCGCTCAAAGGCTCCCGTAACCGTGTAGGGCACCAGGATTTCGGCTCGCACCGGATCCTGGATTCCGGCATTCTTCATGTCGCCGATCACACCGACGATCTCGAACACCGGATTCGCGACCGGCGGAACCGGAATTTGGCTCAGGTGTTTGATGGTGATCTGGCGGCCGATCGGGTCCTCCTTGCCGAACCAATTCGTCACCAGGGTCTGATTCACCACCGCCACCCTGCGCGCCCCGGCAACCTCTCCTTCATCCATCAGGCGGCCGCGCAGCAAACGTGCTCCCAGCGTGCGGCAGTAGCCCTCGCTCACCAGTTGATAGATTACCGGCCCGTGGTTGGCCGGCGTCTTGCCACTGATTTCCAGATCCGTGGGGATGCCGCCGTAGGGCGGCAGTGTGCTGGTTTCGGTGGCTTCCACCACGCCGGGAATCGCCTTCACCCGAGGTAGCAACTGGCTGAAGAAACGCTGCTTTTCGGCGGCGGTTTTGTACTGCCCCTTGGGAAACGGCAGCCGGGCTACCAGGATATTGTGCGGATTGAATCCCAGGTCCACCGACTGCAGCGCCACGAAGGTCCGCATCATGACACCGGCGCCGGTCAATAGCACCAGGGAAAAGGCCAACTCGACAATCACCAGCGCATTGCGCAGCCGTCCGCGCCGGAAGCCCCCGCTGACGCCTCTGCCGGAATCCTTCAGCGGCTCGGCGATATTGCGCCGCGCCAGTTGCAGGGCCGGCGCGAGTCCGAAGATCAGCGCGGTAAAGATCGCCAGTGCAAGGCTGAATGCCAGCACCGGCAGGTCCAGCCCGATTTCCGCCTCGCGCGGAATCGCGTTGTCCGGAATGGCCGCCACCAGCGCCTTGATGCCGGCATACGCGAAACCGCAGCCGGCCACGCCTCCGCCCAGGCCCAGCAGCACGCTCTCCACCAGGAGTTGACGCACTACCCGCCACCGGCTGGCGCCCAGCGCCGCGCGGATCGCCATCTCCCGATCGCGCGCCGTGGACCGCGCCAGCAGCATGTTCGCCACATTGGCACAGGCGATCAGCAACAGCAGCGCCACCGCCGCGCCCAGCGTGAGCAGCGTCTTGCGAAAGGGCCCGACGATGCTGTCCACGTAGCTGCTCGCCTCGATGGAAAAGCGCTTGGGATAGTCCTTGGGATGGTCCTTCGCCCAGCGCTGCGCGATCGGCAGCAGGTCGGCCTCGACTTGCTTCAGGGTGACGCCGGGCTTCAACCTGCCCTGGTAGATGAACCAGCGATCGGTGTCGGCGCGGTCCAACTCCACCGGGCGCCAGATGTCCGCGCCGCGCTTGGTGAAGCGCTTTGGCATGATGCCCACCAGCGTAGTCGGCGTGCCGTTCAGTACGAAAATGCGGCCCAGGATGGTGGGGTCCAGACTGAACCTCGTCCGCCACATTTTGTAGCTCATGACGAACACCGGTGGCGCGCCGGGTTTTGCGTCCTCCGGTGTAGTGGCGCGGCCCAGTTGCGCCGCCACACCCAGGAACTGGAAAGTGTCCGGCGTCACGTAGGCGCCGTCGAGCCGCTCCGTGCCCACACCGGTGCTCCACAGGACGTCCTCGTTGCCGCCGCCGGTGTCGCCGGTGAAGACGTGATTCTGCTGTCGGAACTCCAGGTATTCCGCCGCCCTCATGTCAGGCCGTCCCCCTGGGCGGCCTCTATCGAGGTCGTGAATGACGAACGCGGCAATCCGATCCGCATCCTTATACGGGAACGGCGTCAGCATGACGTTCTTGATCACGCTGAACATGGTGGTGCCCGCGCCGATTCCCAGCGCCAGAGTCAGTATCGCCAGTATGGAGAATCCCGCATTCGCCCGGATCCCCCGCATGCCGTATCGCACATCCTGCCACAGCGATTGCATGGTATTCAGACGTCGCGGTTGGAGGAATGTTCCCAGAGTTTTCAGCAAGACCGCTGCGTGAGAAGTGAGTGAGAAGTCTGGTAGGGACGGGCAGATTCGAACTGCCGACCTGTCGCTTAGGAGGCGGCCGCTCTATCCATCTGAGCTACGTCCCCACTCAT
>JADGNS010000861.1 GCA_017883355.1 Candidatus Solibacter sp. | reverse complement strand
TGATGCCCCTTCCAATTTCACTCGCCCACAAGCTCACCTTGAAACTTTCCGAAGTTCGCAAAAATGGCACATGTCCTTACCTGCGGCCGGATGGAAAATCGCAGGTCACGGTGGAATACGACGCACAGCATAAAGTGAAGCGCGTGGATGCGGTGGTCGTCTCTACTCAGCATTCAGAAAGCGTGGGCAACGACGAATTGCGCGCTGACATTTTGAAGCATGTGATTCAGGCTGTCATTCCGGCGCACCTGCTCGATGAGGACACCAAGTACCACATCAATCCCACTGGACGTTTCGTCATCGGCGGGCCTATGGGCGATTCCGGTCTGACGGGACGCAAGATCATCGTGGACACTTACGGAGGCATGGGACGTCACGGTGGAGGAGCATTCAGTGGCAAGGATCCGACCAAGGTCGATCGGTCGGCCGCGTACATGGCGCGCTACATTGCGAAGAACATCGTGGCCGCCGGTTTGGCCGACCGTTGCGAAGTGCAGCTCGCCTACGCCATCGGTGTTGCCGATCCAGTCAGCGTCCTTGTGGATACTTTCGGCACCGAGAAGATTGATGCGAGTCTGATTCCAGATCTGGTGCGGGCGAACTTCAAGCTTAAGCCGCGCGAGATTATCGATTCGCTGAACTTGCGCCGTCCGATTTACCGCAAGACCGCATCGTACGGACATTTTGGACGCAGCGACCCCGATTTCACCTGGGAAGCAACCGACAAGGCCGCCAAACTGGCATCTGACGCCGGCTTGAAGCTGGAAACGGCTGGAGCAAGAAAATAGTTGTTCACCGAAAGAGGCACAGAGACACGGAGAAAAGCCATTCCTGGTTTTCTCGTTCCTAAGATTTTCTCTGTGACTACGTGCCTCCGTGGTGGATTTATTCTTCGGCAGCGTACAAGCTGCATAGACTTTCATTCAGCGTCATCATCCGGGGATTAGGAGAAAAATGGCTACGACATCGATTAGCAGCGACGTTAAAGGATTTGAACTGGCCGATCTGGGTAAGAAACGCATCGAGTGGGCGAACCAGTCGATGAAAGTTCTTCAGATTATCCGCAAGGAATTCATCAAGAACCAGCCGCTCAAGGGCATCCGAGTTTCGGCCTGCCTGCACGTGACGGCCGAGACCGCAAATTTAATGATCGCGCTCCGCGACGGCGGCGCCGACGTGGCGCTGTGCGCGTCGAACCCGCTCTCAACTCAGGATGACGTAGCCGCCAGTCTGGTGCGCGACTACAATATTCCCGTTTTTGCGATCAAAGGCGAGGACAACGATTCCTACTATTCGCACATTATGGCGGCGGTCGATCACAAACCGCAGTTCACCATGGACGATGGCGCGGACCTCGTGTCCGTGCTGCACACCAAGCGCAAGGCGGAATTGGCGAACGTGATGGGCGGAACCGAGGAAACCACCACCGGTGTGATTCGCCTGCGTGCGATGGCCAAGGAAGGCGTGCTCGGCTATCCGATCATGGCCGTCAACGACGCCGACACCAAGCATCTGTTCGACAATCGTTACGGCACCGGGCAATCGACCATTGACGGCATCATCCGCGCCACAAATTTCCTGCTCGCAGGATCGAAGTTCGTGGTCGCCGGCTACGGCTGGTGCGGACGCGGCCTGGCTTCGCGCGCCCGCGGCGCGGGAGCGGAAGTCATCGTGACCGAAATTGATCCGACCAAAGCGCTGGAAGCGGTCATGGACGGATTCCGCGTGATGAGCATGGAAGAAGCCGCCAAAATCGGCGACGTTTTCTGCACCGTCACCGGCAACAAGAGCGTACTCGCCAAGCAGCACTTCGAACTCATGAAGGACGGCGCCATCATCTCCAACTCGGGCCACTTCAACGTCGAAATCGACATCCCGTCGCTCGAAAAGCTGTCGTCCTCCAAGCGCACCACGCGCACCTTCGTCGACGAGTACTCGTTGAAAGACGGCCGCCGCATCAACCTGCTGGGAGAAGGCCGACTGATCAACCTGGCCGCCGCCGAAGGGCATCCGGCGTCGGTGATGGATATGAGTTTTGCCGACCAGGCACTCTCGTGCGAGTACATGGTGAAGAACCACGCGTCGTTGGAGAAGAAGGTTTACGCGGTTCCGATCGAACTCGACAAACGCGTGGCCAAGCTCAAGCTGGAATCGCTCGGCATCAAGATCGACCGCCTAACCTCGGAGCAGGAAGAGTATCTGGCAAGCTGGTCGGAAGGAACGTAGGTCTCAGTTCCCGGTTCTCAGGTTTCAGTTCTTAGAGGGGCGGCGCAAGCCGCCCTTATGTTTCGTATCAGCGTATCGCTTTGGCGATACCGTAACTTCCTCGAAATCAGACGCCCCTTGAGGGCCGGGCTACCATCGCCCCTTAGATTTTCTGACGCCTGGCCGATGAACCCACAAGAAGGGTTGCGTGTGGCTGTGAAGTCCAAAGTGCTCTTAGTCGAGGACAGCAAGTTTCTCCGGATGGCCAATGAGTGCGTTTTGTGCAAAGCCGGTTACCAGGTCAGCACCGCCGGTGACGGCGAGGAAGCGTTGCGGGTCGCCAATGACAAACTGCCCGACATCATCCTGCTCGACATGATGCTTCCCAAGATCAGCGGCCCGGACGTCCTAAGAGCCCTCAAAGCAAATCCCGCGACCATGGACATTCCGGTCATCGTACTGACCAGCCTGTCGCAGAAGAACGAGGAAAAACTCCTCAGCGAAGGCGCGGCCGCCTACTTCGAGAAGTCCACTCTGGAACTCGACAAGAGATCCGATCGCCTCGCGGCCACGATAGAGACGGTGCTCCGCCAGGCCCATCGTCAGAAACAGCCCCAATTGTAGTGTGGCGTCCCCTAAATTCGCGACATAGGTTTGCCTTGAGTGGATTTATGCCACGAACTCATCGGCGGCGATAGAATGAAATGCATGTACCACTACAATCCCTCGACCGCCCTTGAAGAACTGACCGAAGACGCGACCCTGCCCAACCCCGTCCACGTGCGCGACATGATGCTGCGTCGCAAGCTCACCGCCGACCAGTCGCTCGAACTGAACCGCACCTTCGTCGAATACCAGAAGTCTTTCGGCGAAGCGCAAAAATTGGGCAAGGAAATCTTGCAGCGGCTGGCGGCGTAGTTCTTGCTTCGGCGTTCCGCACGTCTCACGTAGGAACGGCCGAGTCTGTGTCACAACTCCGAGCGCAGCAAGAGAGTGGATCACTCCATCGCTCCAGCCGCAAAGCGGCAACCTGGGAAAACCCGGCGCGTCAAGCGCTGGGAAAAGTGGAAGAAATGATTCAAGCCCCGGAGGAGTCTGTGTCATAGCTTGAGGTCGACCGAAAAAGTGGACTGTAAGATGCATTAGCCGCGAAGCGGCGGAACAGGAAAGCC
>JADGNS010000860.1 GCA_017883355.1 Candidatus Solibacter sp. | reverse complement strand
CCGCTACTTCTGCGCCCGCAGCGTCTCGATCGCCTTCTCGATCTGCCGATCGTGGCCGCCCAGGAAATCGCCGGGCGTGTTGTCCACGAGCACGTCGGGAGGCACGCCGTAGTTCTCCATGTTCTCGCCCGCGGCGGTGAACACGCCGGCGCCCGGAGTGCGGATCGCCGAACCATCCAGCAGCGTGAACGAACCCGTGCCAATCACCTGCCCCGAAGTTGGCACGCCCACCAGTTTGCCCAGGCCGAGCGCGCGGAAGCCGTCCGGGAACATCTCCGCGTCGCTCGCGGAGCGCTCGTTTTGCAGCACCACCATGGGGCCGAAGAACGTCGAACCCGGGCGCTTCACGTCCAGCGAATCGCGCCCGCGCGTCACCTGGTAGGCTTTGCGCTGATTGAGAATCTGCAGCAATTCCTGATCGATGCCGCCGCCGCCGTTGAAGCGCTGGTCGATGATCAGCGACTTCTTGTCCTGGTTCTCCAGCAGGTCGCGCTGGAACTTGGCGAGCGAGGGCGCGTCCATCGCCTTGATGTGCAGGTAGCCGATCTCGCCATTGGTCAGTTTGGAGACCATCTGCTTGCGGTCTTCCACCCAGCGATCGTATTGCAGGTTGCTCATGGCCGCTCCGGTGAGCGGCTCCAGATCGATGGTCCATGCGCCTTCTGGCGCCGGCTTGGAATTCAGCAGGAATTCAAACTTGCGGCCCGGAAGAATATTGAACAGCTTCCAGTAGTTCTCGCTGGTCTTCAGCTCCTTCCCGTTCACCGAAAGGATGAAGTTTCCGGGGGCGATCTTGACGTAATCGTGATCCGCCGGACCCTTGCGATAGATGTAGCCCACCTTGTAGAAACCGCTTGTATCGGGCTCCAGGTCGAACCCTGGGTAGCGCGTGGTGATGCGTTCCTCGGGAGGGCCCTGGGTGGGCAGGCGGCTGCCGCCCGAAATGCCGGTGTGGGAGGCGTTCATATCGCCGATCATTTCCATGATCAGGTTGTGCAGTTCCTCGCTATCGGCAATATGCGGCAGCATGGCCTCGTATTTGTCCTTGGCCGCCGCCCAGTTCACGCCGTGCATCTTGGGATCGTAGAAACGGTTCTTCATGACGCGCCAGGCTTCTTCGAAAACCTGGCGGTGTTCGGCCGGGATATCGATCTCCATCTTCACGGAGAACGGGATGCGCCGCGGGGCCGCGCCGGCGGATGCCGTATCGGTGGATGGCGCCGCGGTTGTGGTGCCGCCGCGTCCGCCGCGCCCGCCGCGTCCTGCGGCAGCCGACGCCGCGCTATCCGTCGAGGGGGCCGCGCTCACGGCCAAGGTGTAGATGCCCCCGCCCTGCAGGAAGTAAATGGCACGGCTGTCACGGCCCCACTGGGGTTCGCTGCCGCCGCCAAATCCACCGCGCCCGCCGCCGCGTCCGCGTCCGGCGCCCGCATCGGCCACGGTGGTATTCAGGCGCGTGAGCCGCGTGCCATCCTCGTTAATGGTGTACATGCCGGGTCCGCCGCCCGCTCCCGCGGCATCGTCGGTCCCGCCGCCCATCGCCGAGAACAGGTACGTACGGCTATCCGGCGCCGGCACCACAAAGGACACGGAGCCCGGCATGCGTGTGAGCTGCGTGATGCGCCGGTCGATGCCGTCCCACACGATCTTCACCTGCACCGGCGCAGCGGCGGCGCCAGCGCCCGCGCCCCGCCCGCCGCGGCCCGCGGCGGGGTCACTGCCGGCGGCCATGGCCTGCTCTTCGCTATTGATCTCGTTGGTATCGGGTGCTTTCTCCGCCGGTTGTAGCGCGACGGCGTAAAGCTGCGTCGCGGTGCGGTTCAACGCCGCCATGGCGGGCGCGCCCGCGCCGCCGATCAGCAACAGCTTCTTGCCATCGGGCGTCCACCGCGCGCCGCTCGATTGCAGAAAATCCTCGCCGCCGATCATGTGCTCCTGCCCGCTCGCCAACTCCTTCACCCACACATGGGGCCGCAGCAGCTTGTCCGCGCGCGAAAAAGAGATGAGTTTTCCGTCGGGCGAATATTGCGCCGCCGTGACGTTGCCGGCATCGTTGGTCGCCACGATGTCCGTCTTGCCGCTCTCTACATCCACCATGCGCAGCTTGTGGTCGCTGCCGCTCCACATGAGGGACTTGGCATCCGGCGCCCAGGTAATCCCGCTCTTGTCGCAGTCGGCGTCGCTGATCTTCTTCACCGTTTTGCCGGGTTCGTCGGAGAGGTAAACTTCTTCCCTGCCGGAGCGGTCGCTGACAAAGGCGATCCACTTGCCGTTGGGCGACCAGCGGGGCTCCTGCTCTTTCCACGCGGTTTCGCTGACCCGCTGCGGCTCTCCCTTGTCGGTGGCGATGGTGAAGATCTCGCCGTGCGCCAGTACGGCCGCGCGCTTGTTGGAGGGCGAAATATGGAAGGCCTGGGCGTCGGAGAGCGTGACCAGCTCTTTCTCGTTCTCCTTCGGGTCCACCTTGACATCAATGACGATTTCGCTGTTCTTGCCGCTCGCGGTATCGAGTTTCCAGAGGCCGAAGTTGTCCTCGTAAACGATCGTCTTGCCGTCGGCGGAGATGCTGGGGAAGAAGAGGTTGCCGTCGCCGTGATTGGTCACCCGCGTTTCCTTGCCACCCTTGTCGGAGACCTTCCAGATGTTGTTGACGCTCTTCATGACTTCCGGCCCGCCGAACTTGATGCCCTTCTCGTTGTCCATCTGGTTGGAGACGTAGAAGATCTCTCCGTTGCGGGCGTACATGGGCCACAGGCGGTTGCCCTTGTATTCTTCGCCGCCGAGCCTGGAGAATGTCTTGCGGGACGTGTCCATCACCCAGAGGTCAGCCGCATAGCTGCCGCGGTAGTGCTTGCGCGACCAGGTGGCCGGGTGGCGCGTGAAGGCCATCTTGGACCCGTCCGGCGAGAAGCTGGCCCAGGCGCCCCAATCGGTGGGGATGGGCCACTCGATACCGCCCGCCACGGCAACCTCCCAGAGCGTGGTCACGCTGGGGAACACGCCGTTCCCGCGTGCCGAGGTGAAGATGATGTTCTTCCCGTCCGGGGTCCAGTTCACCACGTTGTCGTCCGCGCTGTGGAAGGTAAGCTGGCGGGGTTTGCCGCCGCTGGCGGGAATCACGTAGACGTCGTAGTTGCCCTCGCGATTGGAGGAGAACGCGATCCAGTTGCCGTCCGGCGAAAAGCGCGGGTACACGTCGCGCGCCTGGTTATCGGTCAGGCGCTGCACGCCGCTGCCGTTTTCATTGGCGATCCACAAATCGCCCAGGTAGCTGAAAGCCACTTTCCCATTCGAGTAAGTGGGGTGGCGGAGCAGTTTCACCTGCGCCTGCGATAGCGCGGGCAGAAGTAGAGCAACGGCCAGGAAGAACGCTTTTC
>JADGNS010000070.1 GCA_017883355.1 Candidatus Solibacter sp. | reverse complement strand
CGACACCACGCTGCCGAAACCCTTGGAGGTGGAGCTTTCCATGCGCTGGAGCTGCTGGAACTGCTCCGGGTCGAAGAACACCGAATGCGGATCCAGCTTACGCAACATGGCGGGGATGGCGCCGGCGTACAAGGCCTGTTCGGAGTTGACGGGGTCGGCCGCATTCTGCGCCGCGATGGCGTAGGCGTCGATCACGCTGCGGAGTTGTTTGTCGAGATCGTCCTGCGCCCCGAGAAGCGTGGCGGAACAGAGCAAAACTATGGTGAGGCGAAACATCAAGCGGGGTCCGATGCTTCCAGTGTAACCCGCGGATCTCCGGCACCTCCTGGCAGGCGGTGGGCTGATGCGTCTGGCCCTCTTTGGCAGGTTACGGGGTGACCTGCTCCATCACCCATTCGGCGGCCAGCGCACCTTCTCCATAGGACCGCGGGAGGATGCCCCGGAGGATGGCGCTGACAAAGTCCTCGACGCACGGGTAATGCAGGTTCTCCGCGGCGGGAAGGCGCTCGACTCCGCCAGGATGCACCAGTTCCGGACCGTTCAATGGCGACAGGTCGATCTCTCCATCGGTGCCCCGCACACGGAACTCGTCGCGCACTACCCGCGAGTGCCAGCGCACATCCACCACACCGCGCACACCGCCTTCATATTCGATCATCACCGTGGCGTTATCCTCCACCGCCAGCGGGTGCACCAGCGTCGATAAGTGCCCGACGGCGCGGATGGGCTTGCCGAACAGGTAGTTCATCAGATCGATGCGGTGCGACCCGACATCGCGCAGCGGCCCGCCGCCGGACTGCTTCGGGTCGGCCAGCCAGGCGCGCGAGGTGCCGAGCGGGTTGAACCAATCGTGCGCGGTGGCCTCGGCAAACACCGGCCGGCCGATGACGCCGGCCTCGATCAACTCGGCCGCGCGGTCAACCTTGGGGTACATGCGCCGGTAATAGGCGATGCCCAGGGTGCGGCGCGTATCTTCGGATGCGCGCTGCATGGCGACCGCCTCGTCATAGTTCAGCGCCATGGGCTTTTCGCACAGCACGTGGCGCCCGGCCTGGAGCGCCTCAATGGTCTGGCCGGCGTGCAAAAACACCGGTGATGCGATGTATACCGCCGTGGCGTCGCACTCCGCCAGCGCGGACGTCAGATCGCTCCACGACTGCACGCCATACGGCTCGGCCTTCGCCGGGTTGCGGGTGACGATTCCGGCCAGCCGGCTGCGAGACTCCGCCAGAATCGCGGGAAGCACTCGCTTGCGCGTAATATCGCCGACACCGACCACCAGCCAGGAGAGCATCCTCTTAAGCTACCATCGAGCACCGTTTCCCAAGTTCACGAACGTATCGGGATGTCCACTTGCTCAGGCGCGCGCGCAACCGGTACTCGCGCTACCGATCGTTCATTTGATACGGCAATCCCGGCGTGCTGGGCAGTGTCTGCATAATAATGCTCATCGGATTCACCGCGGCGCTCTGAGCCCCACCGGTCTGGAATGCCGCCAGCAGTGGACTCGGCGTCTGGCTGGCGCTGGCCGAAGCGCCGCTGGAAGTGCTGTCCGAATCGGCGGCGGCAGCGTGGGCGTGATGGTGATGATGATGGCCGCCGCGAATCGCCTTCGCCAGATCCTGGATGTTGGGGAGTTGGCCGCTCGTCGAGGCGCTGGTAAAGTCGCCGGCAAGCTGGTTGAGCTGGGTCGCCGCTGTCGTGTTGCCGTCCGCCTGGGCGGTTTGAGCGGCGCTCTGCAGATTCGTAGCGATTTGCTGGGTAACCTGCCGGTACTTGGCTGGGTCCGATTGTTGAAGCTGCTGGAGCTCGCTCATCAATTGAGCGAAGGGCGAAAGCCGGCTGTTGTCTGGCTGCGGAGCGACCGATGACAACGCGTCGATGCCGCTGCGATTATTGCCGGTCGCGTTAGCCGTCAAACCGGCGCCCTGGACTGCGCTGGTGAGAATCGACTGTAGATAGCTGTTGGAGAGGGGGTTGATAGAACCGATGCTCATGCTGCCCTGACTGGCATTCCTGGTGCCACTTTCGAGGACATCCTAAGCTGTTGAAAGTGCGCCTCCGGATACCAGGCGACACTGTCAAATTCCTGACGGAGCGACCGATTTATGCCACGGCGACCATGGTGCCGCGGCCCAGGATGCCGGCAGGGTCGAAACGGCGTTTGACGGCGCGCATGGCCTCCAGGTGCTCGGGCGCGTATTGCAGCGCCAGCAGGTGCGCTTTGCGCTTCCCTACGCCGTGCTCAGCCGCCACCGTGCCGCCCAACTCGACGGCGCGCCGCGCAAACTCCGCCAGGAGCGCAGCCGCCTGCCGGGGGTTCGCCGGATCGCTGAAGAGGTTCACGTGGACGTGCGCGTCGCCGATGTGCCCGAAGATCACGTAGCGCCCCGGGAACTCCGCTTCCAGGCGCTTTCGGTAGTAGGCCAGCATCTCGCGATTACGCGCCAGCGGCACCGCGAAATCGGTATTCATCTTCATGGCGCCACTGCGCCGCACCGCATCGTTGACCAGTTCGGGCAGCGTATGGCGGAAGCGGCGGAAGCGTTCGCGATCGTTGGCCGTGGTGGCGAACCAGGAATCTTCCACCAGGGCGCCGGTGCCCTCCAGGCGCTCCAGCCACAAGTCGATCTCCGGGTCGTCTTCCGATTCCATCTCCTGATCGAACAGGATGGCCGCGCGCGCTGCCGCGGGAATTTCCGGGAAGCGGGTACGCAACAGGTCCAGCGAGGGCCGGTCGAAATACTCCAGCATGCGCGGCGACGCCGTGGCGCGCCAGCGTTCCACCGCGGTCACCGCCTCATCGTCGCTGGGGAAAAACACCAGGCCCGCGAGCACGGCCGTGGGCGCCGGCAGCAGGCGCAGGGTGGCCTCGGTGATGACACCCAGGGTGCCTTCCGAACCGATGAAGAGATCCACCCAATCCATGCCCGGGCGCAGCAGATAGCCGGCCGTATTCTTGGTGACTGCCGGCAGCGGGATCGTGCCCGGGTCGAAATCGATCGCCTCGCCGCGCCCGATATCCAGGATGCGCCCGTCGGCCAGCACCACGCGCAGGCGCTCCACCCAGGCGCCGGTGGCGCCATAGCGGAAGCTCCGCGACCCGCTGGCGTTGCAGGCGATGTTGCCGCCAATGGAAGCCCCGGTCTCGGTCGGGTCGGGCGGATAGAGCTGTCCCGAGGCGGCAGCCGCGGCATGCACGTCGCGCAGCAGCACGCCCGCGCCGGCCACGGCATGCCCTGGGTGGACCTCCAGGCGCGTGAACTTCTCCAGCGAGAGCACCCATCCGCCGAAGGGCACGCGGCCGCCCGCCACCCCGGTGCCCGCGCCCGATACGGTAACCGCGATCCCCGCCGCCGCGGCCTCGCGCAAAACGGCGGCGACGCCCGCGTCGTCCGCCGGCACCATCACCCGCTCGGCGTGCCCGCCCTTCAGCCCGGAAGCGTCTTCCAAATAGACGGATGGGACGTCTTCCAAACAGACCGTCACGAACGACTGCACATCCGCTCCCTGACGGTCGCGGCTCTGATCGGAGCCGCGCGCGTCAGCAGGCGGTTGCCGCGCAGACAATAACGCCGCCGTGTCTAGACTTCCAGAATCACCGGCATGATCAGCGGGCGCTTGGACGTCTGCTTCACGATGTGCCGCTTCAGGTCCGCGCGGATCTTCTCCTTCATGACTCCCCAATCCGTCTTCTCCTCGTGATTCGATCCCTCGAGCGTCTTAATAACGAGTTGCCGCGCCGCATCCAGAAACGCCGGCCCGTCCTCCCCCGTCTGGAACCCGCGCATAACGATCTCCGGCGGGCTTTCCAGTTTCCCGGTATTGCGGTTGATCGCAATGATGGGCAACACGATGCCGTCTTCCGACAGCAGGCGCCGGTCGCGGATCACCATCTCCTGCACCACGTCCTCCACCGAACCCGAATCGATGCACACGTGCCCCACGGTGACCTTGCCCGCCTTGCGCGCGCCGTGATGGTCGAACTCCAGGACGTCGCCCGTGTCCATGATGAAGGTCTCTTCCAGCCCGGCGAAGCGCAGGTGCTCGGCTAACCTCGCGTGCTTGGTAAGCTGCCGGTACTCCCCGTGGATGGGCATGAAGTAGCGCGGCCGCACCAGGTTCAACACCAGCTTCATCTCTTCCACGCTGCCGTGTCCGGAGACGTGCAGCGGAGGATTCATGCTGCCGTACATGACGTCCGCCCCGCGGCGCGACATGTGGTCGATCATGCGGAAGATCGCCTTCTCGTTACCCGGGATAATGCGCGAACTCAGCACCACCGTGTCGCCCTTATCCACCGAGATGTGCTTGTGGTTGTCCACTGCCACGCGCGACAGCGCCGACATCGGCTCGCCCTGCGTGCCGGAGACCAGAATCGCCACCTTCTCCCGCGCCAGGCCCATCACATCCTGCGGGCGCAGCAGGATGCCGTCCGGAATGCTGAGCAGCCCGTGAGCGTGGGCGATCTCCGTGACCGACACCATACTTCTGCCGATTACCGCCACCCGCCGGCCGTATTCCTCCGCCAGATCGAGCACCAGTTGGATGCGGTGGATCGAGGAGCTGAAGCAGGAAACGAGGATGCGGTTCTCGCTCCGGCTGAATACCTCCTCCATGCGCGGCCGCACCGCGCGCTCGCTCTCGGTGTATCCGGGGCGGTCGGAATTGGTGGAATCGCTGAGCAGCAGCAATACGCCGCGCTTGCCGTAATCGGCCAGCGTGTGCAGGTCGAACAGCTCGTTGTCCGTCGGCGTGGGGTCCACTTTGAAATCGCCCGTGTGGATGATGACGCCGAGCGGCGTGGTGATGGCCAACGCCACGGCGCTCACAATGGAGTGCGTGACGTGAATAAACTCGATCTTGAACGGGCCGACGGCGATCGCCTGTTTCGGCTTGACCTTGATCAGCCGCGGTTCCTTCTCCAGGTCGTACTCTTCCAGCCGCCGCTCCACCAGCGCCAGCGTGAACGCCGTGCCGTAGACGGGAACGTCGATCTCGGAGAGGAAGTAGGGCACGGCTCCGATATGGTCTTCGTGACCGTGGGTCAGAATCACGGCGCGCACCTGCGCCTGATTCTCCTTGAGGAAAGTCAGGTCGGGCATCACCAGATCGACGCCGAGCAGCTCGGCGTCGGGGAACATCATTCCGCAGTCAACTACGATAATGTCTTCGCCGTAGCGGATGGCGGTGATGTTCATCCCGAACTCACCCAGTCCGCCCAGCGGTATTACCTGCAACTTCAAATCAGTCATTCAGTATTCACTTTCAGCGATAACCAGCAGCCTGCAGCTCGAATAATTCAGCATAGCGCCCGCCCAGGCTCAGCAGTTGCTCATGCGTTCCTTGCTCTCGTATCGATCCGTCCGCCAGCACCAGGATCCGGTCTGCCATGCGGACTGTGGAAAATCTGTGGGAAATCAGTACCGCCATGCGCGCCCGCGTCAGTTCGCTGAAGCGCTGGAAAACCTCGTACTCGGCGCGCGCATCCAACGTCGCGGTGGGCTCGTCCAGAATCAGCAGTTGGGCGTCGCGCATGTAGGCGCGGGCTAGGGCGAACTTCTGCCACTCGCCACCGGAGAGATCCACTCCGCCCTCGAAACGCCTGCCCACCATCTGCTCGTATCCATTCGGCAGACGGTCGATCACGCTTTTTGCCAGACTCTTCACCGCCGCGGATTCGACCCGTGGCTGGTCGCCAAGAGAGTCAACCTTGCCAAATCCAATGTTCTCACGAACAAGCAGGTCATAGCGCATGTAATCTTGGAAGATCACGCCGATTTCGCGCCGCAGATCTTCCACGTCGTACTCGCGCAAGTCGATTCCGTCCAGCAGAATCTGCCCTTCGGTGGGGTCGTAGAGCCGCGCCAAAAGCTTGACCAGGGTCGTTTTTCCGGCACCATTTTCACCGATTAGTGCCAATTTTTCATTTGGATGCAGAATAAAGTTAATGTTTTGGACTACCATGCGATCGCTGCCCGCGTAAGCGAACCCCACGTTGCGAAACTCGAATCCCTGCCGGATCGGGCGCGGTGCGGGAATAGCGTTCGGCGCCGCACCAATGGTGGGCTGCATGGCGAAAAACTCGAAAAGGTCCGTCAGGAAGACCGCCTGCTCGGAAATGTCGTTGAAGCCGGAGAGAATCTTCTCGATGTAGGCTCGGGAGCGGTTGAACGCCCCGGTCAGGAATGTGAAACTGCCCAGCGTTACCGCGCCCCCTAGCGTCCGCGCCATCACCACCACATAGGCCCCGTAATACCCCCCGGTCGACACTACGTTCAGGGCCGAACCGAGGATTGCGCGCCGCATCGCAAGTGTCTTATTTTCCTTGAATATTTCCGCTGATACCTCATCGTAATGTTTAGATAGATAAGCGCCCAGTCCGAAGATCTTGACTTCCTTGGCGCTCTGCGCGCTCGCGCCCAGCAGCCGCAGGTAATCCAGCTTGCGGCGCTCCGGCGTTCGCTTGTACAGAACCGAATACGCCAGGCTGGTGAAATGCGTCTCGCCCAGGAAAGAAGGAATCACTGCCGCCGCCAGCAGCAACAGCAGCCAGGGCGAAAAAACGATCAGCCCGGTGGAAAGCGAGGCCAGGGTGACGGCGTCCTGGCCAATGCTCAGGAGCGCCGCCAGCAGGCCCATGCGGCCGGTGGTCTGTCGGCGGGCGCGATCCAGTTTGTCGTAAAACACCGGGTCTTCGAACATCGCCAGGTCCAGACGGGAGGCGTGCTCCATCAGCCGCACGCTGACCCGATTGGTGAATCGGTCGCCCAGCAGGCTGTCGCACAGCGTGTTCGCCCGTCCCAGAACATCGCTGAAGACGGCCAGCCCCAATTCCAGCGCCACCAGCTTCCAGATGCCCGCCAGATTGCCGCTGTGGCGCGTAATCCAGGCCACCACGCCATCGATGATGAGCTTCGAGACCCAGAGCATGGCCAGCGGCAGCAGCGCCCGGAATAGCCGGAAAACCGTGCTGGCAACCACCAGGGGCGGGCTGGTCTCCCACACCATTCGCAACAGCGGCCGGATATTCCGCAGCGACGCCACGCGCGCGCGCCAGGAGAGTTCCTGGGCGGGCCGCGCCGGCTTGGGTCTTTGCATGAGTGAATTCTAGCGTGCTTCCGGCGCCGGAAAACCTGCCTGTAACAGAGTGTTCCCCAAAATTAGAAATGCTCACCCCGAAGGGTGAGCATTTTATCCCCTGTTCTACCAGGGTGATGTTCGATGGGAGAATCAGTCTCGACGGAATCGCAACCGCCAAAACTTTGTAGTTGAATCGTATTTCCTAACGGCTTTGCAGTCAAGCGAAAATCGGGCGGCCTTTTTTTTCGCCGTAACCCGCTCTTTTGGGCCAACTTGCGGGGACGCGATTTTTTCTACCGAAGGCGCGAAGAAGGCCGAAAAGTCCATTTTTCGCCTGAGGATATCGCTCTAATACAAACAAAAATAGGGATTTGCTAATCGGGCCCCTCATCTTCCGAGGTGCAGGGTTGTCAACGCGTCGGCCTCTTCGCCACGATTTCCGCGCCGCCGGAAGGCCCGCCAGCCACCGAACGCCACCCCGGAAACCACCGAGAATCCCAGCAGTATCCCAATGAGAACGAAAGCGTTTATCACCAGGTTGCCGATGTTGTCCCGGTGGCTCGGAACCCATTGGTCGAGGGTCACCAGAGCCTGATATTTCACCTGTGCGAGCAACCGCTCGGCCGCGTCCGGGTCTGTGGGTGCCAGCACCACGGCCACCAGGGGACCGCTCCGCTTTACCAGATTGCCACCGGGTATTCCCCTGAAGTCGATTTCTTTCTGCATGGCGATCTGCGGCGTCGGGTAGTTGAAAATCACCAGCCCGGTGTCCCCTTTTGGCCCATGGAAGACTCCCATCATGCCCTCCGCTCCATAGTGGAAGGCGGCCACCGACGGCGGAATCGACGGCACAAATTTGGCCAGGCTGGCCGGTCCGGTTATGTAGCGCTCGCTGTTGGCCACACGTGCCTGGTCCGGGAGATTGCCCGGTAGGATGGGCAGCACGGTAGTATCCACGTTGCGCAGGCCATCGAACAGCGCGCCCAGTTCCGCCGCCTCCGGCGTGTGCCCGCTGAAGGAAAGCAGGTAATTGCCGTGAACCACCAGCAACCCTTCCCCAGTGTCCGCAGCCAGCGGCGCCAGTTTGGAAGCGGTGGATTTGGCCGGACGCTGCCAGTCGAACGCCGCCATGGCGCCGGTCGTATCCTGTAGCCGGTAGCCCGTGACGGTGAAGTGAGCCTCTCCATTCTCATAGCGGGCCGCTTCGGATTCCTTGAGCCCGTATTCATCCCACAGCGGGCGGTCGAAGAGGGTGGCCTGCGTGGTGGAGGCACGCTTCCAGGCCCCGATATTCTCCGGCCAGATGGCGCCCAGACACAGAGCGGGCGCAAGCACAGCGGCAAGCAAAAACTTCATCCCTCTATTAGACGCCATCGCCGCGGATTCCGCCTCAAGATCCTGAAGTGGGGCGGATGACGGTCAAATCCGTTGCCGCGAAATCGTTGCCGGTGGCAAGGATTGGTTCGCCACGCATCGCGGCCAACCCATAGACGGCGCAATCCCCAAAGTTGAGTTGCGCCCGGTGGCCCATGCCTTTACCAAACCGCGCGAACGCGCCGACCGCAGCTTTTGCCTGTGCTTCATCGAACACCGCCGTTTCCACGCCCAGCACGGCGATGATGTCGTACAGCTTCGTCACAGCCAAGTCGTCCGCTCGCGAGCGAATCACCATTCCCGCCTCCAGCAAGGACACCGATGAGACGGTACGTGCCGCCGCCGCCTGGATTGCCGCAACCAAGAAATCTCGCGACGGCTCCAACAAGGCTATTGCAACCAGCACCGAAGTGTCTATCACCATTAGCGTGGGAGACCAAACTCGTCGTAGCCAATGATCTCGTCCGGGCTCCGCGGATCGAGGACGGTCAAGGCGGCGATCTCCGCACAAATCGTGTCCAGCTTCTTCCAATCAATTGGCTTCGGCACCTGCTTCACCTGATTCTCCAACGCGCGGATTACGGCTTCCGTTAGGGTGACTCCCATTTGCTTGGCCACCTGTTCGGCCAGGCGGTGGGCAGCGGGATTCTTGATGTAGAGCGTACGAGGCCGAGTTCGCTTCACAATTCCATGATAGGGCAATCCCCAGGGATATACCACTGATTTGCCGCCGGTGTAGTGGAAAGCGGTTCGCCAGGGTCTTTGAGAGTAGGTGGTGCTTCAGGTCTTCAAACCAGATGATCAGATCTTCCTTGCTATTCCTATGCGCGGGAATTCTGTCGGCGCAGCCATTCAGCGTTGGCATAAAGGCCGGTGTGCCACTCACCATTGATCTACACAGCTACTTCGCCACATCGGAATCCCGGCGATACACCGTGGGGCCAATGGTCACCGCGGCGTTGCCGCTCGGCTTCCGCGTGGAGTTTGCTGCGCTCTATCGTCGCATCGGTTTCCGGACGATTAACCTGGGTGATGCCTACAGCGAACGCGACACGGGGAACTCATGGGAGTTCCCCATCCTGGTGCGCCGGGCTTTGTGGCGCGGCCTCTACGCCGGCGTCGGGTACGCGCCGCGAGTGACCAACGGCTCGGCGCACGTGAACTACGTAACCCTCACGAGTATTAATCCGGTGATCTATACGTTCAGCGATCGCACGTTTCCGGGATCTTGGGATACCACGCACGGAGTCGTGAGCGCGGTCGGGATCGAGAAACGCTGGGGGCCACTGCACATCGCGCCCGAGGCGCGGTATACGCGCTGGAACAGGCTGGCGGTTGACGTGAACGGCACCCGCGGCTTCGCCATTCAGTCGACGCGAGATCAGGTGGACCTGCTGGTCGGGATCCGCTTTCCGTAGTTGTCTTCAAGATCGGATGGTTTGTACCCTTATAATGTCGCCGGGACGTCTGAGGACTGTACGCCGGATTTCAGAGTTGTTTATCTGATAATGGCCGGTGGATCTGTTCGCATCATGACAACCAAGAGCTTCATCCTTGCCTGCGTGGCCGTATTGCCGGCCCTCGCGCAGACCTCGGGCCCGTACCTGCCTGGAGCCGTGTACGTAGTCCACTCGGCCACACGGCGCACTGCCCAGACGCCGGAAACCGGCTTGGCGCCGGGGTCGCTATGCGACATCAACATCACCGGTCTATATCCGCCGTCCGGCAGTCTCTTGCCGGATGACCGGGTGACGTTGCGGTTCCGCGCACCCGGCGCCGCGGACGCTCGCGACATGACGATCCTCGCCCCGCAACCATCTTTTGGCAATTTCCCGACTCAGTTCACCGCGCTGGTACCGTCCGACACGCCTCTCGGACAGGCCGAGGTGCTGGCGGTGACAACCAGCGGGAAGAGTTTCTCCACTACTATATGGATCGCCGCCTCCGGCTTCGGCATCTTTACCAAGGCCGCCGCGGGTTACGATGCTGCCGTGGCGCAGGTCTGGAGCGATACTCCCCGCACGGTCGGTCTGACCACGCCCGCGCAGCCCGGCGACTGGGTGACGCTCTGGGGCACGGGCCTTGGGTCCACCGCTTCCACGGTATCGGTGGACGTTGCCGGTATCATCGTCGCCCCGGCGTATTCCGGCCTCTCCGGCATTCCCGGCGTGGATCAGGTCAATTTCCAGTTCCCGGCAGGCGTCCCCGATGACTGCTATATCCCGATTGCGGTCAAAGTGGGCGGCCGCGCCAGTAATTCCCCAAGCATCGCTACGGCCAGCGCGCCGGGAGCCTGCCATCACCGCCTGGGCCTGTCGTCCGATGTGC
>JADGNS010000859.1 GCA_017883355.1 Candidatus Solibacter sp. | reverse complement strand
GCGCGCCCTCTCCGCCGAACAGTTGTTTGTGCGTGCCCAGCGAAAACACCAGGTGCAGGCCATACGCGGCCAGGAGCACGAACGAGATACCCAGGCTCAGACCCGCCTCGCGTACGCCGGCATCCGGTCCGGCCAGCGCATGGAAGGCCGCCGGCATGACCAGGGCGATTGCCGCCAGGGTCAGCAGCGTTGCCTGGGCCCGCGCGCCCGTGATGTTGAACTTCTGCCGCTTGTGTTTGAGGCCGCCGGCCAAGGCACTAGCGCCCAGAACCAGCAGGATGTTGCCGATGATCGACCCGGTCAGCGATGCCTTGACCACGGCATATAGGCCCTGGCGCAACGCCATGATCGCAATGATCAGTTCCGCCGCGTTACCGAACGTGGCGTTCAACAGACCGCCCACGCCGTCCCCGGTGTGATGCGACAATTGCTCGGTGGCATGGCCGAGCCAACCCGCCAGCGGCACGATGGCCAGGCAGGCGGCGATGAAAATCAGCGAGTGCGCACCGGGCATCAGATACTCCAGCCCGATCGCCACGGGAACGAAAATCAGCAGCCAGTTCCGCATTCAGCTTCAATTATGCCTTGCAGTGGTGGGACAGACGATCGTTTTGTGTCGTCCGTCAACCTGCGCCGGGAACGACAGACCACGCAAGGCGATGGTCTGTCCCACCTACGGCACCGCCCGGAATACCAGCGTGCTCTTGGCGTCCACCTTGCCGAACTGCATAGGGTAGCTGCGCGCGTTGTAGTAATCCGCCCACTGATCCTTGTAGTGGCTCGACAGGATCTGTCCGGATTGCCCGATCGGGATGTTCAACAACGAGCGTTCCCAGTCGCCCAGGTCGGCATTCATGCGCATCGAGGGAGCCAGTGCGCGGGTGGTTTGCTTCACCGTAGAACTGGACCCGCTCATGGGCACCGCTCCGATATCGAAATATTTGCCCACCAGAGGCACCTCGTGCAGCACGGGATTGTTGATGGGGATTCGCAGGTAGTCGCCGTAATGCCACCGCTTGGGGTCGCGGCCCTGCATGCGGCGGCCTTCCTCCACGGCGTCGGCCAACACGCGCAGCAGCATTTCGTCGTAATCGCCGAACCAGCCGGCGGGCCGCTCCCGCAGCAGGCGCTCCACCACCACCGAAGCCATGTTGAACTCGTAGGCCATTCCGGTGGCCGCCGACGCATTCTCGGCGATCGTGCGGCGCACGTGCTGGTACGCCAGCGTGATCAATAACGGCGCGGCCATGTCCTTGTCCATCTGGCCGTTCCATGCGCGCAAAAGGTCCACGGCAGGGTCCAGTCCGGGGTTGTGCGCATTGCGCTTCTCGTACGCCGCTACCAGTTGGCCTGCCAGAAAATGGCTGAACGCCGAATAGATGTCCTTCTGCACGGCCAGCAACTCCCCGGCGCGCCATCCGTTGCGCGCCGAGAGCATGGCGCGGATCTGTTGCGCGCGGTAGGGCGGCGCAAAGTTCCCGTTGACGGCGTAGGGATAGCTCTCGGGAAACGTGTTCTGGTTGGCCGAAACAATCAGCCCGCCCGGCGGATTATAGATGCTCGGCAACTCGTCGAACGGAATATAGCCGTCCCACTCGAAGTTGCCCGAAGCGCCATCCACGGGAACATCGCCGCGATAGTTGCGTCGCCGCGGCAATGCGCCGGCGGCGTGATAGCCGATGTTGCCATCCACATCCGCATAGACGAAGTTCGATCCCGGTCCCGGCAGGCGGGCGATCGCCGCCGTGAACTCCACCCAGTTCTGCGCGCGGTCGATATCGAGGAAGGGAAACTGCAGCATCCCGGGCTCTGCCGCGGTCCAGCGCAGGGCCAGCCGCTGCGCGCCGTCGGCCAGAAAGATCGGTCCGTGGCGCGTCACCCACGCCGTCATCTCCACGCTGGGCCCGCCCTTCACGCGGATGATCTCGCGCTCGCCGCGCGCCTGCTCCACCTGGCCGCGGAAAATGTACTGTCCGGTACGGTCGTCCAGCTTCTCGATGTAGAGGTCCTGGACGTCGAAATGGAGGTTGGTGATGCCCCACGCGATGCGCTGGTTGTGTCCCACCAGAATGCCCGGCGCGCCCGGCAGTGCGACGCCCGCCGCATTGAGGCCCGGCGCCTCCAGGTGCGTCATGTACCAGATGCCGGGCAGCGAATACTCCAGGTGCATGTCGCTGGAAAGCAGCGGCTTGCCCGATGCCGTGTGGCTGCCCGCGATGGCCCAGCCGTTGGACCCCGGGCTGGCATCGCCCATGCCGCGCATCGGGTACAGGAATTCCACCTTGGCGCGGTCCCCCTGCGCCAGCAGGTTGTGCTTGACGATTTCGTCCTTCCACGTGGTAGTCAGGCTGCGGTACATGTGCAGGCACAGCAGCATACAATCCACTACGCTCCACGGCCGCGGCTGATAACTCAGCAGCGTGAATTCCACCGGAAGATTGTTCCGGTGGGTGGCGATGAACTGGTTGACGCCGCGAGTGTAAGCCGCAAAAGCCGCCCGATCCGCCGCCGGCAGCGTAACGTAGGCCGCCTCGGCGACGCGCCGCAGCCGCAGTTTGCGCGACTCGCGGTCGCTTTCCAGCAGACCGGGACCCAGGATCTCGGCCAGCGAACCGCCCGCGTAGCGCCGCAGCGTGTCCATCTGAAACAGCCGGTCCTGCGCGGTCACGTACCCCTGTACGAAAAACGCATCCTCCTGGCTGCCGGCCCGTATGTGCGGTTCGCCGTGTGTATCGAACTTCACAGTAGCGCCCGCGGCCAGCGGCGCATCGATGGTGCCGGATCGCTCCGGCAACGGACGCCATGCGTACCAGTAGACCAGCGCCAGGCCGGCCACCAGCAGGACGGCGATCCCTAGGTTTAGGGCTTTGACTATGCGTGCAACCAAAGATTGAGTCATCAAGGAGGTGTTAACCCTCCAATGATAGCCCGTCGGACGGGACCACCAAAAAAAAGGGCGCGCTCCGGGGATACTTTGGAGTGCGCCCATCTACGTAACGGAGTTAGTTGGTTACCAATAAAGACGATTCACCGGCGCTTTGGTTAGAGTTTCCGATAGAATAATTTCGGAGCCTGTGACTGAATCGTCCATTCGCCTGCTGATCGTCGTATTGCTCATCGCCATCAACGGCTTCTTCGCGGGCGCCGAGGTGTCGCTGCTATCGGTGCGCCACTCCCGGCTGCGCCAGATGGCCGCCGAAGGCCATGCCGGCGCGCAGGCGGCTCTCAATCTTCTCTCCAACCCGGGACGTCTGCTTTCCGTGACCCAGGTGGGCGTCACCCTGGCCAGTCTGGGCTTGGGGTGGGCCGGCGAGGACACCATTTACCACATTCTGGTCTCGCTGTTCGCGCCCTTGAACACGCCGGTCACCGCCCGCTAC
>JADGNS010000858.1 GCA_017883355.1 Candidatus Solibacter sp. | reverse complement strand
GACGGCTTTTTAGGCGGCCTTTTCGGGCGACGCGCGAGTCATCGCACCCGAAAACGCCGGCTGAAAGCCGGCGGCAGCCAGGATTGGCTGCCCCACAATGTGTGCAGAGGCCCGGTATTGGAGAAGCGAAGTAGGACCCGCGCTACCAGCGCAGTTCCGCCGCCGTGAAACTGATATCGCGATCCAGAATCATCTCGATCGTCGTGCCCTTGCGCAGCGTCGCGTCCGGGCCCTTCTTGAGGAGCACCGAGGCCAGGCCTGCCCCCGCGCCCACCGCGCCCCCGATACCCACGCCTTTCAAGGCATGGCCCGAGGCGGCTCCGATCAGTCCGCCCAGCGAGGCGCCCATGCCGGCGACCCCGGCGACCTGTCCCACGTCGCGGCCTGTGTCGCGTTCGCCGGAGACTTTGCCCTCCGCCCGGTCGACGTTGGCGCCCTCCGCCGAGCCCGGGCGCGAGCGGAAGTCGCGCGTCGCCCCGTTGGGCAGGGTGAGCGAATCGAAACGGATGAACAGTTCCCCTTTGCTTTTCACTTTGCCCCGGACCGCCGCTTTGCTGACGGTGACCGTCCCGTTCACGAAACTGCCGCGCGGAATCACCATCCTCCCATCCACCGCCACCGGAGAGATGGTCTCCAGGTAAATGCGATCGCCTTCCTTGGAGTGCTTGGTATCCACCGTATTGCTCAGCGCCAGCGCGATGTGCGTACCGGCCGGCACCGTTACCTCGGCCGGCGAGGCGCGCGGGGCCCGCGCCTCGGGACGAATCAGCATGGGGCGCGGCGCTTCCGCGGTAACCGGTGAATAGGCGGGCGGGGCGGCCGGAGCCTGCCAGCCTTCGCCGCGATACACCAGCACGCTTTCCGTCTGCTGCGTGCCGCGGATTACCTGCCGCGTGATGGTCAGGGTCGCATGGTCCGGCGAGAGCTTCCAGCGGTCCATGACGGTGTAATCGGCCGAGCCCGAAACCAACGTATTGATCAGCAGCGCCGAGCCTTCCCATTTCACCGCGCTGCTGCGGATTGTGTCGCCGATCCGGTATTTGGTCTCGCTGCCGTCCAGCGCATAACTCGCGTTGGTGGAGCAGTGGATTGCGGCATCCTGTTGCATGATCGTGAGGGCCGGTTCCACCGCCAGGTCCAGGCTCTGCAAGCGGCTGCTGCCCGCGTCCAGCGTCCATTTCCCCGAAAAATCGCGATCCGGATCGGCGGCGGATACCTGGGCGGCGAAAACCAACGCAACCAGCCCGAACGCTGCGAAACACCTGTGGCGGGACATCCATTCGCATGATACCAGCCCGCGTAGCCGAAGGCCCGCACACCCCATACCCGCATCCCTGTTATCCTATCGCCGAGGACGATAAGGAGACCAGGATGTCCACTTCATCGCGCAGGACCTTCATGGCGGCCAGCGCCGCATTTTCCCTGGGCCGCGTGCTCGGCGCCAACGACAAAATCAACATCGGCATCGTGGGCATCGGCGGACGCGGCAACGATCACATCAGGAGTTACGCCACGCTGCCGGAGGCGCGCATCGTGGCGCTGTGCGACGTCAACCAGGCCGCGCTCGAAACCGGACAGGCCGCCGCCCAGAAGTTGACCGGCGAGCAGCCCAAGGGCTACGACGACATGCGCAAGCTCTTCGCCGATAAAGAAATCGACGCCGTCTCCATCACCACCCCCAACCACTGGCATGCGCTCTCCACCATATGGGCCTGCCAGGCCGGCAAGGACGTCTATTGCGAAAAGCCCGCCTGTTACAACGTCCACGAAGGCGAGCGCATGATCGAGGTGGCGCGCAAGACCGCCCGCATGGTGCAGATCGGCTCGCAGGGCCGCAGCCAGCCGTACAAGATCGAGGCTGTGCGCCTGCTCCATGAAGGCGTCATCGGCAAGGTCTACATGGCCAAGGGTCTCTGCTTCAAACGCCGCCCCTCGATCGGGCACGCGGAGGATTCGCCGGTCCCGCCCGGCGTGAACTGGGACATGTTCCTCGGTCCCGCCCCCATGCGCCCCTTCAATGCGCTGCGCTTCAAATACAACTGGCATTGGTTCTGGGACACCGGCAACGGCGACATCGGCAATCAGGGTGTCCACGAGATGGATTACGCGCGCCGCGGGCTGGGCGAGGTAACCTGGCCCAAGAGTGTGGTCTCTACCGGCGGCAAGTACGTCTACACCGACGACCAGGAAACTCCCAACACCCAATTCGCCTCCTTCGATTACGGAGACAAAGAATTGCAGTTCGAAGTGCGCGGCCTGAACACCGGCGGCGAGGGCAACATCGTCAGGGGCGGCCCCAACTACGTCGGCAATCTTTTCTATGGCGCCGATGGCTGGATGAGCGTCGACGGCAACGGTTTCAAGGTCTACAAGGGCGACAAGGAAGATCTCATCATGGACGTCAAGAAGGAAGCGGGCGCCGATACTCCGCCCCACATGGCGAACTTCCTGGCCGCGTGCCGCTCGCGCAATTACAAAGATCTGCACGCCGATGTCGCCGTCGGTGTCATGAGCGCCGACCTCTGCCACCTGGCCAACGCCAGCTATCGTGCGGGCCGCAAGCTCGCCGTGGACGCCGCCAAGGGCCGTTTCAACGGCGAAGGCGCAGCCGAAGCCAACCAGTTCCTCACCCGCTCCAAATACCGGGCCCCCTATGTCGTCTGAACCCGCGATTCTCACCACCACGGTAGGCAGCTATCCCGTTCCGGACTGGCTGCCGGCGCTGCCCAGCGAACAGGCGCGCCTCGATGCCACCCGCGTGGTCTTCGCCACGCAGCGCCAGGCGCGCATCGATCTGCCCACCGACGGCGAACTCTACCGCTTCGACGTCAATCATCCCGATACCAATGGCATGATCGAATACTTCCTCCGTCCCATGGCCGGCATACGCTCGCAGGTGGGGCGCAGCGATCACGAGTGCTTCGCGCGCAAGAGCAGCATGAAGTTCCGCCGCAAGGCCGCGGGCGTGGTGGAGGAAGCGCTGGGCGAGGGCTCGCTCAACCTCCTGGCCGATTGCGAACTCGCCGCTTCCGTCTCCGGCGGGCCCTTCAAGTTCACCGTGACCAGCCCCTACATGCTGGCGCGCACCCTGCTGGACAATTACTACCGCCGCTTCGAGCCGCTGCTTCAGGGCATCGCCGGCGTGCTCGCCCAACAGGTGGCCGGACTGCCCTGCGATTGCCTGCAAATCGACGAAGCCAACATTCCGGGCAATCCGGCCGACGCCCCGCTGGCCGCCGCCGCCATCAATTGCGTGCTCGATGCCTTCCACGGCAGGCGCGCCGTGCACCTCTGCTTCGGCAACTACGGCGGCCAGACCATTCAAAAGGGCGAGTGGCGCGCGCTGGTGAGTTTCCTCAACCAGCTTCACGTGGATCACCT
>JADGNS010000857.1 GCA_017883355.1 Candidatus Solibacter sp. | reverse complement strand
GCGGCACCATGCGGAACGTCGAAGACTGGCTCACCAACAGGCCCGCCGCCGCGCTGGTCTTTTTCGCGCTGGCCGCGGCCCTCTACATCGCGGTCTCGCGCTCGGGAAGGAAAATGCTCGGGCTCAAACCCGTGCTCGATTACGAAGATCCCGCGGAGCCCGTCGTCCGCACGCTCGGCCTCACCACCCGTTAAGGAGCATCGCCATGCTGGAAATCAGAGGACTGACGAAATACTATCGCAACATCCCGGTGGTCAACGACGTGAACTTCACCCTGAAGCCGGGAGAAGTCACCGGGTACCTCGGCCCCAACGGCTCGGGAAAATCGACCACCGTCAAGATCGTCACCGCGCTCATCGAACCCAGCGCCGGAAAGGTGCTGCTGGACGGCAAGGATATCCGCGACGACCTGATCGCCTTCAAGCGCCGCCTGGGCTACGTGCCCGAGGAAGCCATTCTGTATTCCTACATGACGGGTCTCGAGTACCTGCAACTCATGGGCTGCCTGCGCGGCATGCCGCCCGCGGAGGTGGAGCGCAAGGCCAACGATCTGCTGGAGCTCTTCCAGTTGCATTCGTACCGGCACGCGCCCATCTCGGCCTACTCGAAGGGCATGAAGCAGCGCGTGCTGATCTCCTCCGCGCTGTTGCACGACCCCGACGTGCTGATCCTCGACGAGCCGCTGTCCGGCATCGACGTCACTTCCGCCCTGCTGTTCAAGCACCTGCTGGGCGAGTTGGCGCGCCGCGGCAAGATGATCCTCTACATATCGCACGTGCTCGAAGTGGTGGAGAAGGTGTGCGCGCAGGTGATCATCATCTATCGCGGCCGCATCATGGCGGCGGATTCGGTGGAGCGGCTGCGCGACCTGACGAAAGTCCCGTCGCTCGAAGAGATCTTCTCCCAACTGGTGGAACACCGCGACCTGGAAGGCGTGGCCCGCGACATCGCCTGCGCGATAGAGAGGTGAGCGGAGTTCGAGGGATTCTTTTCAACGCAGAGACGCAGAGAACGCAGAGGAAAACGCAGAGAAAACCAACCACCAGAAGAGGCCAGGTCCTGCTCTCCTCAAGCTTGCTTCTCTGCGCTTCTCTCTCTCGTTCTCTGCGTCTCTGCGTTGAAAACACTTTTTCGTAGCTTTAGGCAAGCGCGGCCAGGTCTTCGAGTTTGAGGCGGCCGGTGTAGATGGCCATGCCGAGGGCGGCGTCGATGTTCATGGCGAGGAGGGCTTTGACTTCTTCGAGGGTGGTGATGCCGCCGGCGGCGGTGATTTCGTGTGTAGTGGCAGCGCGCAGGCGGCGGAACCAGGCGAGGTCGGTGCCCTGCATCATGCCTTCCTTGTCCACATAGGTGCAGAGGAAGCCCGCGCAGTAGGGCTCGAGGGAGGCCAGAACTTCTTCGGCGGTGAACGCGGTGGCCTCCTGCCAGCCTTTGACCACGATGCGGCCGGCTTTGGAATCGAGCGCGATGGTTAAACGCTCGCGGCCGACGGCGTCGCGCAGAGCGGAGAGAAGCGGCTGGTTGATGCCGGTTTTGGTGAACGCGCTGGTGCCGACGATCACGCGGTGGGCGCCCTGGGCGAGCAGAGTGCGCGCGCGTTCCACGGTGCGCACACCGCCGCCGACGCGGCAGACGGCTTTCGATGCCAACATGCGCACCAGGTCGTCGTTGGATCCGCGGCCGAGGGCGGCATCGAGATCGATCACCTGGATTTGGGGGAAGGCGGCGAATTTGCGCAGCATCTCGTCGGGACTATCGCCCTCCAGCGCCTTTTCGCGGCCCTGAACGAGTTGGACCACCTTGCCACCCATCAAGTCGATGCAGGGAACGATCATGCGGTCACCCGGACTGGGATGCCGTGTTTGTCGAGCTCTTCCTTGAGTTGATTCACCGTGTAGGTCCCGTAGTGAAAGATGGAGGCGGCGAGGGCGGCATCGGCGCAGCCCTCGGTGAGCACGCGGACGAAGTGCTCGGGCTTCCCCGCCCCGCCGCTGGCGATGATGGGAATATGGGTGGCGCGGGAGACGGCTTTGGTGAGGGCACAGTCGAAACCGTCCTGCACGCCATCGGTATCCATGGAGGTGAGGAGGATCTCGCCGGCGCCGAATGCTTCGCCGCGCACGGCCCAGGCGACGGCGTCGATGTGTTCGTCGTCGCGGCCGCCGCGGGTGAAGACGTGCCATTCGCCGGGCGAGTGGCGGCGGGCGTCGATGGCCAGCACGACGGCCTGCGCGCCGAATTCGTTGCTGAGTTCGGTGATGAGTTCGGGACGGCGCACAGCGGCGGTGTTGACGGTAACCTTGTCGGCGCCGGACATGAGGATGCGGCGGGCGTCGGCGACGGAGCGAATGCCACCGCCGACGGCCAGCGGGATGAAGACCTTGCGGGCGGTGCGGGCCACCACGCCGGCCATGATTTCGCGGGCGTCGCTAGAGGCGGTGATATCGAGGAAGACGAGTTCATCGGCGCCATCGCGGTTGTAACGGCCGGCAAGTTCGACAGGATCGCCGGCGTCGCGCAGATTGACGAAGTTGACGCCCTTGACGACGCGTCCGCCGGTGACATCGAGACAGGGGATGATGCGTTTGGCTAGCACGGGGCGGGCCTTTCACGAAGAGTCTTGGAGAGGGGAGGAGTCAATTCCCCGCAGAGACGCTGGGACGCAGAGATCAGCGCAGAGAAAAGCAAAGGCAAAACGGAGCTCACCAGTCTCTGCGCTTTCCTCTGCGTCTCTGCGTCTCTGCGGGGAATTGACCTTTCCGTCATGCGAGCTCCAGGAAGTTTTGGACGATTTTGAGGCCGACGGCGCCGGATTTCTCGGGGTGGAACTGGACTCCGTAGACGTTACCGCATTCCAGGGCGGCGGTGTAGGGGAGTTCATAGGTGCAGGTGGCGCTGGCGCGGGGGTTTTCGGGTACGTAGTAGCTGTGCGCGAAGTACACGTAGGGGCGGGCGGGGAGATCGTGGATGAGTTTGGATGCGGGGTGCACTTCGAGCTCGTTCCAGCCCATGTGGGGGACGCGCGCACCGAGTGGGAAGCGCTGCACTGTGCCGGGGTAGATGCCGAGACCGCGGACTTCCGGGGCCTCTTCGCTGGTGTCGAACAACGCCTGCATACCGAGACAGATGCCGAGAAAGGGCACGCCGGCATGAATGCGATCGACTAGCGACTGGCGCACGTCCAGGGCATCCAGGGCACGCATCATCTGACCGAAATGGCCCACGCCGGGAAGGAGAATCCTGGTGGCGGCGAGCAGGCCGGCGGAATCGCGCACCAGGGTGTATTCGCAGCCCAGTTCGCCCAGGGTGTTCTGCACGCTGCGCAGATTGCCGGCGCCGTAATCGAAGATGGCGATCATAAGAGGCCCTTGGTGGAGGGAAG
>JADGNS010000856.1 GCA_017883355.1 Candidatus Solibacter sp. | reverse complement strand
AGCACGATGATTCCCAGGCAGAACACCAGCGCCTGCACGATGCTCTCACGGCGCCCGCCCGATGGGCGATTCAGGAAGTAGGACATCGTGATGGGGATCATGGGGAAGACGCAGGGCGTAAAAATGGAGGCGAGGCCGAAGCCGAAGGCCACGGCGAGAAACGCCAGCAGCCCTTCGGCCGGCGCGGCCGGAGTGGACGATGACTCCGCCACCGGCGCCTGCGGCTCGGAGTACCCGGCGGGGATCACGAGTGCGGCCGGTGCGGCGGCGGGGTCCACGGTGAGCGTGGCGGCGCCGGTCCACTTGGACGGCACGCACGACTTGTCATTGCAGGTCTCATAGCGGGCGGAGAATGAAAGCTCCGCGGGGCCGGCCGGTGCGTCCTTCTTCAGTTCCAGTTCGAGCAGAAAGGCGACGTCGCCCTCGTAGGTCTCGGTGTCGGAATTGAAGTTGGCGTCGAACGCGCGTTTCGGCTGCGGTTGCAACGGGCGAACTCTCGCGACGGCCGGGCTGGGCGCCAGTTGGAATTTGGTGGGAATCGCCGCCGGGGTGGACATGGAATACAGGTGCCAATCGTTGTCGATGTGGCCGGCCATGCGCACCAGCACCTTGCTGCCCGGAGGCGCGGCGGGGGGCTCCACGCTGACCTTCCAGGTGACGTGCTGATCACCCTGGACAATCTGCGCGAACAGCCCGCTGGCGAGAAAGAATAGTCCGACGATTACCGGCTTCATGCGAAAGTCTGGTTCTGTAGCGATTCTACCAGGATGGCGATACTACCCGGCTCAGAACGTGATCTTGGCCGCCAGTTGGAGAATGCGCGGGTCGAACGTGGTCGAGCGGAACAGGAAGTTCGTTGTCGGGCGATAAAACCCGCCGGAGAACGTGTACTGCGTGGTAACGATGCTGTTGAAGTTGGCGCGGTTCGTCACGTTGCAAGTTTAACAGGACGTTTCAGACTCTGATCGGTTTGGAGAATAAGGCGCCAGCCCGCGCCTGTCAGCGCGCGCCCTGATCGCTTGCGACGAGGCGGCGGATCCAGATGTTGCGGTAGCGCACGGGCTGGGAGTGGTCCTGTAAGCTCAGCGATTCCTCGGCCGCGTGAGGAGTGTACTTGGCCACCTGCCGCCAGATGGTGGTGCCGATTTGTTCCATGTGATTCTGCACCAGCACTCCATTGAAGAGCACGGTGAAGTAGGCGGGCTTGACGAGTTTGCCGTCCGCAAAGCGCGGCGCCTCGAACATGATGTCGTAGACGTTCCATTCGCCCTGCGGCCGGGCGGGGTTGACCAGCGGCGGCCAGATTCCGTACATGGCGCCGGCGGCGCCATCGGCATACGTCAGGTTCTCGTTGGATTCGAGGACTTGAATCTCGTAGCGCTGCATCAGTTCCACGCCGCTGTTGCCGCGGGCCTGTCCCTGGCCGGTGGCCTCTTTGGGAATCATCCACTCGACATGGAGCTGGCAATCGCCGAACTTCTCCTTGGTGACCAGTTTGCCGGTCCGCGGGACGATTTCGAGGTTCCCGTTTTCCACCTTCCACTTGGGTTCCTGGAGCTGGCCCCCGCGAACCGCCTGCATCCAATGCGAGAGGTCCTTGCCGTCGAACAGCACGATGGCGTCCGACGGCGGGGCGGCATTCGTCAGAGGCCCGGGCGTCACTTTGGGGGCGCGGGGGCGCTCCATATCGTGCACCTTCCACTTCTGATTGGGCAACTGCGGCGTATCGTTATACCCGCGGGTATCGTCGCCGTGGGAAGACGGTATACCGTCGCGCGGCGGCGCGGGCTGTTTGGGCTGCTGGCCCGGCGTTTGGGCGGCCAGCGCAATGGCCGCAAGCATGAGGATGGCGACTTTCATAGGGGAACCTCCAAAATCGATGTGCTACTGAGCGATGAGTGTAGCGCAAATCGCTTATGCTCCGGGCGCCCGGAATGGTTTGCCGGCGTCGTCCAGCACCAGCACCCAATCGCTGCCAAAACCCTGCGATGGCGGCTGGAACTCGTGCGTGCCGCGATTGTCGAAGTTATCGAACTCCTGCGCACTTCCGTTGCGCGGGTTGTACCACCAGGCTTTGACGCGATCGCCGGAGATCTTGCCCAAATTGACGGAGAACGGGCGTCCCTGCGCGCTATAGACGAACAGGTAGCCGTCGCCGCGCGTAGCCGAAATGTGATCGGCGCCCTCCAGCGCGCTGACCACCAGCGATTGATCCGGCACGCGGCTGAGGAAGGGCCGCGATTCGATGAGCGCACGCACATACTGCATTTGCGTGGCTCCCGGGCGGTGGATGGCCTCGGTCCAGTAGAACAGCGGGCCGTTGATGGGCTTGCGTTTGGGCGTGTACATCTGCCACACGGAGTGATCGCCGTAGGTATGTCCGAAGGCGCCGGCGAAGACGTCCCAATAAGCGCGCTGACGCACGTGGGCGTCAAAGGAGTAGCCGTTGTCCTTGGCGCGGAAGGCCAGCGGGTGATCCTCGTAGAGCGGCTCGGCGTCCATCACCGGCTTGACCGGCGTCCGGTTGTAATCGGCGGCGATGCGCTCCCAGCACTTCGTGGTTTCCGCCAGCCCGTGCCCGGTCTGCTGCATGTTCACGGTGAGCCACGGATCGTCATGAAACCAGCGCGAGGAGGTGGCGGCGCCGTTGGGATGGAAGCTCATCGTCAGACCGGCGTAGTCCTCTTTTCCGTTGACGCCGATGGCGATGCCGCGCGCCATGGCGCGCCAGATGGCGGCGGTCTGGTCGGCGGAGCGATCGCCGCCCAGAATCCAGATGACGCCTTTCCTGCCGAAGCGCTTGCCCATAAACTCGCCATAGGATTGCGCGTTGCCGGAATTGAGCACCTTATTCTTCCCTGGCCGCCCATCGTCCAGCCACGCGCCCCAGGAGGGCAGCAGGCCGATGTACAAGCCCTGCCGGTTGGCTTCGTCCACGATGTATTCGACGTGGTCCCAGTAGTCGTACTGCTTGGGATTGGTGGGGTCGGCGCCCGGAGTAGTGGCCGGGCGCGCGGGATCGGTATCGGTGAGCGGCAGGGAGCCGTAGGCGTTGGGTTCGGTCAGGCCGTCGAATTCCGCCAGGGCCACGGCTTGAATTACGGTGAATCTCTGCTGTGCCCGCAGCTTCAGATAGGCTGTCGCCTCTTCGCGCGTCAGGCGGTGGAATAACTCCCAAGCTGTATCGCCTAGATAGAAGAACGGCTGGCCGTCCTCCCGCACCAGGAAGCGCTGGTTGTCGCTGACCTTGAGACGCGGCAGGGTGAGCAGCGACTGGGCGGGGGCGACGCCGGACATCAGGAGGAGGGCGAGAAGGCAGTGGCATAAGGCTCCGCCTTGTGCAGGCGGGCGGAGCCCGCCCGGCATTGTCGGAGCTTTGCTCGG
>JADGNS010000069.1 GCA_017883355.1 Candidatus Solibacter sp. | reverse complement strand
GAGACCGGCGTGAAAGCCGTGCAACTGCTGGAAGGCGATGCCGTCTGGAAAGCCGGCGATGCGGGCCGCTACTCGAAGGCATTGCTGACGTCGGCGCTCTCGCGCAGCGACACGCCGCTCGGGCTCACGGTGGCCGACGGCCGCACCCAGGACCTGGTGGCGTCGGGGGAGTTGCGCCATCTGGCGAAGCAGCCGGCGGCGTACTTCATTGAGTATCGCGACGGACTCAAAGCGACCCTGCTGATGCTCGACGGGGCCATCAAGGATTTCAATTTCGCGGCCCGCCTGAGCGGCGTCCCGCAGACGCAATCCACGCAATTCCTGCTGACGCCGGAGCCCAACGTCACTTACTCCGCCTGCCTGATGCACAAGGTGGAACAGATGATCGCTAGTGGTGCGGCGCCCTATCCCGTGGAGCGCACGCTGCTGGTCGGCGGCATGCTGGAAAGCTGCCTGACCTCGAAACTACAGGACCATGTACGGCTGGAGACACCGCACCTCAATGTCGCCTACCAGGCGCCGCGCCAATCGCAGTTCGCGCAGGCGTGAGGCAGCGTAATATGGCGATCATTGTCCAACCGGAGAGGACTCCCATGCAGCGTGCCCGGTGGGTCTTTCTTATCCTGATTGCTGCACTGGCCGCCTACCTTGCCCTCTGGCCCGTGCCTATTGATCCGGCCGCGGTCGCACCGATTCCCAACCCCGGCCTGACGGGCCCCTTCGCGCCTGACAATTCTCTGGCAGCGGTGAAACACCTGGTGCCGGGAGTCGGACTGGGGCCAGAGGACGTGACCCGGGGCCCCGACGGCTTTTTCTATTCTGGCCTTCAGGATGGACGCATCGTCCGGTTCCGCGACGGCGATGCCACCGCGGAAACGTTCGTATCCACCGGGGGTCGGCCTCTCGGTGTTCAGTTCGACGCTGCCGGCAACCTGGTTGTCGCCGATGCCTTCCGCGGCCTGCTGTCCGTGGCGCCGGACCGCGCTATCACGGTGCTCACCGACAGCGTCGCGGGCGAGCGCATGGTTTTTCCGAATGGCCTGGATATCTCTACCGATGGCACCATCTGGTTCTCCGATGCATCCCGGCGATTTGACCAGCACCGGTTTATGCTGGACTTCCTGGAAATGCGCCCCACCGGCAGGCTCCTCAGTTACAATCCGAAGACCCACCAGACTACCGTGCGGCTTGAGGGCCTGATGTTTGCCAACGGCGTTGCGCTGGGCCCCGGCGAGAACTTCGTTCTCGTCAATGAGACCATGCGCGCCCGCATCGCGCGCCTGTGGCTCTCCGGTCCCAACGCCGGGCGGCAGGATGTGTTCCTCGACAACTTGCCGGGGTATCCGGACAACCTCTCCTACAACAAGCGAGGCACATTTTGGGTGGCTTTTCCGGCTGTCCGCTCCCGTGAACTGGAAAGCCTGTGGCCGCACTCTTTCCTTCGAAAGCTGGCGCTCCGGCTGCCGGAGCGCTGGACCATTGGCCGGCAACAGCCTCTTTACGGAATGGTGATCGGGTTCGATGCGACGGGTAAGGTGGTTGCCAACCTGCAAGATCCCGATGGAGGTTACGGCTCGATCACCAGCGTGAACGAATTCGATGGCAAGCTATATCTGGGCAGCATCCGGATGACTTCGGTGGGGCAGTATTCGCTTCGCTGATCGGATGCCCCACGTCCTCTCCGCCGCGCCCGGCGCCGGTGCATGGTAATACTATAGGCTCATGCACTGGCTGCTCACCCTCATGTTTCTGGCTGCCGCCGATCCCGCCGCTGTGCTCGAAAGCACTTACTCCCCCCGAGATTTCGAGCTTACCGCCAACCCGAATTCAGAACTGTGGTCCACCGCGCCTCACGTCACGGCAGACCGCAATTATCTGGGCCAACCCATTCCAGGCCCGCCCACCGAGATCCGCTCGCGATGGAGCAGCCAATATCTCTACCTACTATTCATCTGTCCTTATGACGAGTTGAATCTGAAGCCGGATCCCAATCCCGCCGCCGAGACCCCGGAGTTATGGAAGTGGGATGTTGCCGAGGCCTTCATCGGAAGCGACTTCGAGCACATCGCCCGCTATAAGGAACTCCAGGTATCGCCGCAGAGTGAATGGGTGGATCTGGACATCGATCGCGACAACCCGAAGACCCAGGTGGGGATGGCCTGGAACTCCGGCTATACGGTCAAAGGCCGCATCGACGCGCCGCACAAAGTCTGGTATGGCGAAATGCGCATCCCATTTCGGGCGATCGATTTGCGCCCGCCGCAACAGGATCGGGAACTGCGTATCGGTCTGTTCCGCATTGCCGGGGCCGGCCAGAAGAAGGCTTTCTATGCCTGGCGCCCTCCCATGGGGACATCTTTTCACGTGCCCCAGGCGTTCGGCATCCTCCGGCTGCGCAATCCGTAGGGTCAAATCGGAAGTGGGACAGACGGTCGTTTTTCTGTCATCTAAGCGTCTTCGGAAAGGTAGTACTTAGCTATGCGAATCATTTCACTTACCGCGCGCTTGACAGCGTTGGCAGGCCTGGCGGGTTATGGGTTCAGCCAACCCGCCAGTTCGCCCGCCTATGACTTGCTCCTGCAAGGCGGACACGTCATCGATCCGAAGAATGGCATCAGCGCCGTCCGCGATGTTGCCATCAAGGATGGCGCCATCGCCGCCGTGGCCGCGCATCTCGATCCGGCCGCGGCCTTAAAGGTGGTCAACCTCGCCGGCCTGTATGTCACGCCCGGATTGGTCGATATCCACGCGCATGTGTTCACCGGCACCGGAGAGCGCGCCTCTTACGCCGGCGATCTCAGCCTCTACCCGGACGGATTCACTTTTCGCGTGGGCGTAACCACCGTGGCGGATGCCGGCTGCTCCGGATGGCGTAATTTCGAGGACTTCAAGGACCGCATCATCGATCGCTCCAAAACACGCGTGCTGGCGTTCCTCAATATTGTGGGCAACGGAATGCGCGGCGGCAAGTACGAGATCGATCTCGCCGACATGGAGGCCGCGCCCGCGGCGGAGATGGCACTGCGCCATAAGGGCCTCATCGTGGGCATAAAGACGGCGCACTACACCGGACCCGAGTGGACTCCGGTGGAGCACGCCGTGGAGGCGGGCAGCATCGCCAGCATCCCCGTGATGGTCGATTTTGGAAGCGACCGCCCGGAGCGCCCCATCGCCGATCTGCTGACCAAAAAGTTGCGTCCCGGCGACATCTACACGCACTGCTATTCCGGGCTGCGTCATGAACTCGACGAATCCGGCAACCTCAATCCCGGAATGATCGCGGGGCGCAAGCGCGGCGTCATCTTCGACGTCGGCCATGGCAGCGGCAGTTTCGCCTGGCGCGTCGCGGTGCCGGCCCTCAAACAGGGTTTTCTCCCCGACTCCATCTCTACCGACCTGCACGTCGGCAGCATGAACTCCAGCATGAAGGACATGCTCAACGTCATGGACAAGTTCCTGGCCATGGGCCTCTCGCTGGATGAGGTGATCCGGCGTTCCACCTGGAATCCGGCGCGCGAGATCCAGCACGAAGAACTCGGTAATCTCTCCGTCGGCGCGCCGGCCGATGTGGCGGTGCTGAGCCGGCAGACCGGCAAGTTCGGATTCACGGACATGTACGGCGCGCGCCTTCAGGCAACGCAGAAACTGGTATGCGAACTCACAGTTCGCGGCGGCAAGGTAGTCTATGACCTGAACGGCATCACCCGTACGGATTGGGACAAACTGCCGAAAGACTACCTGCAAACCGGGGATCCCCGATGGGATGGCATTATGCCGCAGAGAAGGGCCACACCGGCTCCGGCTCGCGGCGGCAGGTAGTCGTCGAATTCCGTAAAACACGCGCACGCAAAAAGGGCCGGTCGCGTGGAACTGCGACCGGCCCGAGGCGATTAAGTTAAATCAAAGCAGCTCGCTTAGAAGGCGTACTTCAGACCGAACTGAATATTACGCGGGGAGTTGATCTGACTCGTGATGGCGCCGTAGCTTGCCGGAGTGGTGATATCCCGTCCCGGAGGGCCAAAACTGACGGAGTTCAGGATGTTGAATAGCTCCGCGCGGAACTCAATCTTGTGGCGCTCGGTAATGGCGAAATGCTTGCCAATCGAGCTGTCGAGATTGAAGAGGCCCGGAGCACGCTCCGTGCCCACTCCCGCATTGCCGAACTCGCCCAACGCCGGGACGCCATAGGCGCACGTTCCGTTGTTCACACCGGCGGTGCAGAAAGTAGTGCCCGTGACGTCACCGAACCATCGGTCCACTGTGCGGACCGAGGGATCAGCCTGGACCAGATAGCGGTTGGCGCGCGCGTTTCCGCGCGGGCTGCGGCCGGAGTTGGTGTTCTGCGTTCCCGCGAAGATCGTGACGGGGAAGCCGCCCCGCTTGGCCAGCCCGAAGTTGATGTTCCAGCCGCCCAGGATCAGGTCCACGGCCTTGCTGGTGCCAGCGCCGAACTTCTGGCCCTTGCCGAAGGGAACATTGAACACACCGCCGGTGGTGAAGTTGTGGCGTACGTCGAAGCAGGCCGGACCGTAGTTGCCATGCCGGTTGTAGGCGTCCTGCCAGTAGGCGCCTTCCGAATTGGTGCCGCCACAGCCGTAGTAGCCCAAGCCGTCGGTGTCGGTCTTCGAATAGGTGTATTGGAACACCAACTCAAGGCCGGCCGTCATGCGGCGGCGCCCACTCACCTGGAGTGCGTTGTACCAACTGGTGCCGCTCGATTCCGTCAGCGCGATGTTGCCGACGTTCGGCAGCGCCACGGCCAGCGGACGCCGGTCGTTGATGGGGGCCCACGACGCGTACGGGCCTACGCCCGGTAACGGGTTATTGGCTTCGTGCGGAATCACCAGGTGCGTACCACGCTGTCCCACGTAAGCCACGTTGATGTTGGTGGCTTTATCGAGTTCGCGCTCGATGGCGAAATTGAACTGGTTGGTCATCTGCGGGCGGAGATTCAAGTCCCAAGCGCGGCCCTGATAGAAGGGAGCGGCGGTGGGGGTGCTGCGCGGGCCCGTCAGGTCGCCCCGGGCGATCACATCGGTGAAGCCGGTCGAAATCTTGCCTGGCAGAGTGCTGTCGTACGTGACGTTGGATTCGGTGAAGAAAGGCGGGTTCAGCGTAAGGCGCAGATTCGCTCCGGTGCCTTCCAGGAAATTGGACAAGCGGTAGGCTGCGCGAACCACGGTCTTCGAGTTCAGGCTCCAGGCGATGCCCAGGTTGGGATTGAACTGCTTCTTGTAGGAGTTATAGAGCGCCCGTCCGTATGCCCCGCCGGGATAGATCAGGGCGCCGGTATAGGTGTTGATGTTCACCTGACGGTCTTTCACCTCATAGATGGGCGACATGTATTCCCAGCTCAAGCCATAGTTGAAGGTGACGTTGCGGAGGATCTTCCAGCTATCCTGGGCGAAAATGAGATTGCGCCAGTTGCGATGTCCCCAGGTGCCACTGACCGCGCCGCGGCCCTTGGTGGCCAGGGTGTCGAGCAGGAAATCGCCAATGTCGACGCCGGTGTACGCTCCGTTGTAGGTGAACGAACCGAGCGCGCCGTTGTTGCCGGCATAATAGCGGTTGGCACGATTGCGCATCAGGTTGACGCCGAACTTCAGGACGTGCGCGCCTCTCTGGTAGGTGTTGTTGGACTGGAATTGGAACTTGTTGTCGCGCGTGTTGGCGATGGTGGCCGCCGAACCGAGGCCGGACAAACTGCCGCCCAGATTGAAGCTCGAAAGACCCGGGATGAACTGTCCGCCGGGAATGCCGAACTTCGAATTGCCGTCGGCGCCGAGCAGCCCGGACCAGTCGAGCACTTTGTCATCGATGCCGATCAGGCTGTAGGAGAGACGGTTGTCGCTCACCAGGCTGGCATTCCAGGTGCGGGTCCAATTGACAACGGCCGACCAGGTGGGGCCGTTGTTGCCGCTGGTCATGAAGGTAGGTATGGCGGCCGCCGATCCGTATGTCTCATACATGCCCTTGGAATACCGGAACATCAGGTTATCCTTGTCGCTGATCCGGTAGTCGAACTTGGCGTCGCCCTGCTTGTTGCTCAGATAGTTCCGCGTGGCGCCAATATAGTTGCTGCCTACGCCGAGGGTGCCGGTGCCGGTGTTGTTGGGGAGGGGGTAGATGTTCGGGTTACTGAACAGATACCGGGCGGTTGCGCTGAAGCGCGACACCGGGATCTGGTTGTTGGGGAACGGGGTGCGCGTGGCGATGGTGGTGCCCGTAACGGGGTCGCGAATGATCTGATTGTTGACGGCGAGGAACTGGCTCAGGTCGCCGGTGCGCCAGGCGGCCGGCGCCACGGAGGCCGTGGCCGGTCCGGCGATGCGCCGTTCGGTCTGCTCGTAGTCTATGAAGAAAAACGTCCGGTTCTTCTGAATGGGGCCGCCGAAGGTTCCGCCGAAGATGTTCTGGCGCAGAGCCTGCTTTTTCACGTTGCCGCGGTTGTTGAAGAAGCCATTGGCATCGAGCTTTTCGTTGCGCAGAAATTCGAAGACGTTGCCGTGGAATTGGTTGGTGCCGCTCTTGAGCGACATCACCACGCTGGCGCCGCCGACGTTGCCGAATTCGGCGCCGGCATTGCCGGTGACCACTTTCACCTCTTCCAACGCGTCGACATTCGGCTGATAACCGATCTGGTTATCCACGCTCTGGTTGATGTCCACGCCATCCAGGATAAAGTTGTTGGTTTGCTCGCGATTGCCATTCACCTGGGGACGGGAACCGGAGCCCTGGAAGCGGGCCGCCGTGTTCATCGCGCCCGGCGACGTAGACACGGCGCCCGGGATCAGCAGCGTCAACGAGGCGAAGTTGCGGCCGTTGAGCGGCAGGTTGGTCAACTTGCTGGAAGAAAGCGTGTCGCCGGTGGCTTGCGTTTCCGTCTGCAGCAGCGCCCCCACGGCGGTGACCTCCACGGTCAGGCTGGTGTCGCCGAGTTCCAGCTTCACATCGATACGCGCGATCTGGTTGGTTTCCACCTGGAATGGGCCGACCACGGATTTCTTAAAGCCCTTGGCTTCCATCGTGATCGTGTAGTTGCCCACGCGCAGGAACGGGAATGTATAGATCCCTTCCGCGTTGGTTGTGGTGGTGGTGCGGACGTTGGTTTCGGTATTGGTCGCGGTGACGGTGCCGCCGGGGACGTTGGCGCCGGATGGGTCGCTCGCACTGCCCGTGATGGAGGCGGTAATCGTCTGCGCCGGCGCGAGGCTGGCAAACAGGCACAGTATCGCGACCAGTAAACTGATTTTCTTATGCATTAGGCTTCTCCTCATTATTCGATTCGTTGACAGATTCCTGTATCGGGAAATGCTCATAACCGGCATTTCTTCCAGATCTCATAGAAAGCCCGCAAAAACACCTGGATAGCGCCGACCGTGCAATTCGACTGCCAGTTACCGCACAACCGATCAGGAACTCCGATTTCACAACCGATTCACCCATAGGAATTAATACTTGGGATATGGCTGGCGCCGGCGTTCCTTTTAGTTGCTGCCGCCCAGCAACTTTACGCGCCTCACGGAAACTTGGGGCGCCACCCAACGCCACCACGGTGCTTAGATTCTGGCGCCATCCCCCCCGGGGGATGGTCAACGACTTCTTTCGCGACACGGCTCCATCAACTCCCCGCTTCCTGTCTGTACACACCTGGCGCGCCCCGGCGCCGGGAGTACAGATTTTTAGCCAGTATACAATGGGAAACCGGCCAAACACCACCGGGGCAACCGGGGGACACGCAGTCTCGGGTGAGGAAGCGGGTATATAATACTTCCCAGCCACGTAAGTGGCCCGTTGTCCTCCGGAGGCGACTAATATGCCACAAGCGTTCTGGGCGAAGCTCAAAGAGCCGTGGGCCGGTTATAGCCGCCGCGACCTGTTCCGGCAAGGCGGATTGCTCGCCGCGGCGCAAGCCTTCGGTGGCAGCGTGCGGCAAGCCATAGCGGCCCCTCTCGATCTGGGCGCCGATATGTACCGCTCCATCGGCGTGCGGCCCGTCATCAACGCCCGCGGCACGTTCACCATCATCACCGGTTCGCAGACTCTTCCCGAAGTCAAGCGCGCCATGGATCAGGCATCGCGCAGCTTCGTCAACATGGACGAGCTGATGGATGGCGTCAGCCGGCGCCTGGCCGAGTTGACCGGCGCCGAGTGGGGCATCGTCACCGCCGGTTGCTGCGCCGCCATTACCCACTTCACCGCGTCCGCCATCGCGGGCGGCAATCCGGAGCGCATGCAGCGGCTCCCCAACCTCGCCGGGCTGAAAAGCGAAGCGATTCTTCCCGCCTACTCGCACAACGTCTACGATCATGCCATCCGCATGTTGGGCGTCAAACTCGTAATCGTACATGACAAGGCCGAGTTGGAAGCGGCCTTCAACGAGCGCACTGCAATGGCCTACATCCTCGGGGGACCGGGCGATGACGGGCCGCTCGGCACACGCGTGGTGGCCGAAGCAGCGCGTCGCAGGAACGTTCCCGTGCTGGTGGATGCGGCAGCCGAGATCCTCACCGTCAAGCCCAATGTGCACCTGGAGCGCGGCGCCCACGCCGTGGCCTATAGCGGCGGCAAGTGCATCCGCGGTCCACAAGCCGCCGGCCTTCTCCTCGGCGAGAAGAGTCTGCTCCAGGGAGCCTGGGTCAACAGTGCGCCGCACCACGCCTTCGGACGCTCGGTGAAAGTCGGCAAAGAAGAAATCATGGGCATGCTGGCCGCCGTGGAGATGTGGGTCAAGCGCGATCACAAGGCCGAATGGGCCCAGTGGGAAGCCTGGCTCGACCACATCGCCACCAGCGTGAAGCGGGTGGACGGCGTGACCACGAAGATCAACCAGCCTTCGCCGGACCTCTCCAACCGCACGCCGGAATTACTGATCCAGTGGGACGGCGGCAAGCTGGGAATCACCGGACAGGAAGTCGGCAAGATGGTGCTCGACACCGATCCCCGCATTGTCGTTGCCAGAGCCGCCGGCGCGCGCCCCGGCAGTATGGCCAGCACCGTGGGCATCGTTCCCTACCAGATGATGGCGGGCGACGAAAAGGTGATCGCCGATCGTCTTTATGCGCTGCTGTCGAAGCCGCCAAAGATCGAGGAACCACCGGCCCCGCCGTCGGGCCAACCCGCGGCTCTCAACGGTCAGTGGGACCTGCGTCTCGATTTCGTTCACGGTTCGGCGAACCACACCCTGGTGCTGGAGCAGGACGGCGCCAAACTCGTCGGCACGCATCAGGGGGAGTTCGCCTCCGGAGAACTCAGTGGCACCGTCGCCGCCAATACCGTGCGCTTTCAGAGTTCCCTCCCTACCGATGGCACGCGCGTGGCGTTCCAGTTCTCGGGAACCGCCGAGGGCGGCAAGCTGTCCGGAACGGTCGCTTTGGGTGAGTATGGCGAGGCCCGTTGGACCGCGGAGAAGCACCAGTATCGTGGTGGCGGCAGGCGTGGATAACGAAAAGGAGCTGCTATGAAACAGACCAATCGACGGAATTTTCTGGGACGTGGAGTCGCCACCGCCGCCGCTGCGGCGGCGGTAGCTGTGCCCGCCGCGGCGCAGCCCGACAAGCCCACCAAAAGGGTGATTTACAAGGATGGCAAGAAGCCTGCGCCCGGGGCAAAGCCGCCGCTCTTCAACAGCACGGTCGCCTACGGCAATCTGCTGTTCATCGCCGGCGTGGGCGCGCACGTCCCGGGCGACATCAAGTCCCACACCAAAATCGTGCTCGATTCGATTCAGCAGCAACTGGAGGGCGTGGGCTCGTCCATGGAAAAGGTCCTCAAGGCCAACGTCTATCTCAACGACATTAAGGACTGGCCCGCCATGAACGAAGTGTTCCAGGGGCGCTTCGGCGCGGAGCCGCCGGTGCGCACCACGATTGCCGCCGCGGGTGGAATCCCCGGCAATTCGCTGGTCGAAATCGACGTGATCGCGTACATCTAAGTCTCACATTCTTTCCTGGAATTTCCGCCACGCCGCCATCGAGCGTTTCAAGTTGTCTTCGCTATCGCCCGGCACCTGATAGCACTGAAGTCCGATGGGGCCTTTGTACCCCGCCGCCACCAGCTTCTTCAAGAAACCGAAAACATCGAACTCGCCGCGGTCGAGCGGCTGAATCAGGCGGTCCCAACCTCCCTCGTGCTCCGCGCCGTTGATGCTCACCAGTTCCAGGTAGGGCATCGCGTCGCGCAGGCGCTGGTCCAGGTTGGGTTCGTCCTTGACGGCCAGGAAATGGGTGAGGTTGAAACTCACTCCGACGTTGCGGCGGTCCGCCAGTTTGCGGATGCGCAGCGCGTCTTCCATGCGTCCCACATAGAAGCCCATGTGCGGGTACAGCACCACGCGCAATCCGGATTCCGCGGCCATGTCCGCCACGTCGCGGACCAGGCGGACCGCGCGCTCCTCGCCATCGGGCGAAGCTCCCTGCACGGTCAGCCAGATCGCCGTGCCGTGGCCTTTCAACTGCCGTATGGCCTCCCCAAGCCCCGCTTCGTAACTCGGCTGGTCGCCATCCACGCGTACCGCCACGTAGATGCTGAACATCTTGAGGCCGCGGCTCTCCAGCGCCTGCAGCATTTCCGGCACGCGCAACGCACCGGTATAGCCGAGGCCAGCGTATCCGGTGCGCTTGACCAGTTCCGCCTGTTCCTCTAGCGGCACTTTCCGATCGCGGCCGGTGCCGTTGTCGAAAGCGAAAAAGGGGTTGGCCAGCTTCTGCGCGTGTGCCATGGGCAGCAGTGCTGCCAAGCCCAACCCAAGGCATAGGGAATGTCGTTTCATCGGACTCCTCCTCAGTTCAGTTCCCTCCCTAGGTTGTAG
>JADGNS010000855.1 GCA_017883355.1 Candidatus Solibacter sp. | reverse complement strand
CCGTCCGTCCGCAGCAGTTACGCTGCGAATATCGCGTCAACCCGCTGGGGATCGACGCTACCGAACCTCGGCTGAGCTGGGTGCTGACAGCGGTGAACGCCAAGGCACGCGGCTTGAAGCAATCGGCGTACCGCATCCTGGTGGCCTCGTCGGAGGCCGCATTGCGCGCCAATACTGGGGATCTGTGGGACAGCGGGAAGACGGGGTCGGAGGAATCGATCCACGTGGTGTATCGGGGCAAGGCGTTGAATTCCGGCATGGCGGCCTACTGGAAGGTGCAGGTATGGGACCAGGACGGGCAGGCGAGCGAATGGAGCGCGCCGGCGCAATGGTCGATGGGGCTGCTGCGCGCGCAGGACTGGCAGGGTTCATGGATCGGGCGGGACGAGGTGGGGGTATATAAGGATGCGGGCAGCGTCTATCAGGCGCTGGAGCACGCGCAGTGGATTTGGGATGCGCCGGACGCGCAGACCAAGGCGGCGGCGGGCGACCGCTACTTCCGCGCCACCTTCACGGTGCCGGCGGGGCGCAAGATCAAGCGCGCCACGGCGGTGGTGGGGGCCGACAATCGCTGTGATGTGTACCTCAATGGGGAGAAGGTGGCGGAGTCGTCGGACGCGGTCCTGCCGCAGGATCACGACATCACGGCGCGGGTGCGGGCCGGCGAGAACACGATCGCGGCGCAGGCGACACACCGGCGCGCGGACAGTCCGGCGGGCTTGATCGGCGCGGTGAAGATCGAGTTTGAGAGCGGGGATCCGCTGCTGATTCAATCGGGCAATCAGTGGCGCGCCATTGCCAAGGTGGAGGCCGGATGGGAGAGGCCGGAGTATCTCGACGCGGGGTGGCAGGCGGCGAAACCGCTCGGCGAGTACGGCATGGCGCCATGGAAGGAAGCGGGATACAACGAGGCGCATCGCCTGCCGGCGCGCATGCTGCGCAAGGAATTCGCGGTGGACAAGAAGGTGCGGCGCGCCAGCGTGTATTTCTCCGGGCAGGGCACGAGCGAGCTGTATTTGAACGGGGCCAAGGTGGGCGATGCCGTGCTCTCTCCCGGCCTGACGGACTACGACAAGCACGTGCTGTATGTGACGAGCGACGTCACCAAACAACTGGCGCAGGGGAAGAACGCCATCGGCATCATGCTGGGCAACGGCCGATACCACGCGCCGCGAGCGAAGGTGCCCACCGTCATGCGCGATTTCGGCTATCCCAAGGCGAAGCTGCAACTCAATGTGGAGTACGAGGACGGCAGCCGCCTCAGCGTGGCCAGCGACGAAAGCTGGAAGCTGACGAGCGACGGGCCCATCCGCGCCAACAACGAGTATGACGGCGAGGAGTACGACGCGCGCATGGAACTCGCCGGCTGGGACCGGGCCGGATTCGACGATTCCAAGTGGGAACCGGCACACGCGGTGGGCGCGCCCGCCGGCGCGCTCTCGGCGCAGATGGCCGAGCCGCTGCGCGTCACCGAGACGCTAAAGCCGGTGAGCGTGAAGAAGCTCAAGCCAGGCGTTTACGTCTACGATATGGGGCAGAACATGGTGGGCTGGTGCCGGCTGCGGGTAAGCGGCCCCAAAGGTACGCAGGTGACGCTGCGCCATGCCGAGACGCTAGGGCCGGACGGGTCGCTGTATATCGACAACCTGCGCAGCGCCAAGACGACGGATGTCTACACCTTGAAGGGCGGCGGCCCGGAGGTGTACGAGCCGCGGTTCACGTATCACGGCTTCCGTTATGTGGAAGTCACGGGCTATCCGGGCGAACCCACGGCGGCGACGCTGGATGGGCGCGTGGTACACGACGACATGCAGAGTGCCGGCGAGTTCACCAGTTCCAACGAACTGTTGAACAAGATCCACCACAACATGTACTGGGGGATTCGCGGCAACTATCGCAGCATCCCGACCGATTGCCCGCAGCGCGACGAGCGCCAGGGCTGGCTGGGCGACCGCAGCCAGGTGAGCCGCAGCGAGAGTTACATGTTCGACGTGGCGGCGTTCTACTCCAAGTGGATGACCGATCTGGAAGATTCGCAGCGCCCCAGCGGCAGCATTCCGGACGTGTCGCCCAACTACTGGCCGATGTACAACGACGACCTGACCTGGCCGGGCACGATCATCTTCGTTCACGGCATGCTGTACGACCAGTACGGCGACAAGCGCGTGCTGGGGCGCGGCTACGACGCCATGAAGAAGTGGCTCGACTACGAGAAGACGTTTGTCAAGGACGGGCTGATCTCCAAGGATCAGTACGCCGATTGGTGCGTGCCGCCGGAGGATCCCAAGCTGATCCACTCGCTGGACCCGGCGCGCGTCACCGATAAGACTTTGATCGCGACGAGTTACTACTATGAGTTACTGCGGCAGATGTCGCGGTACGCGCGGATACTGGATAAGCCGGCGGATGCGGCCGAGTTCGACCGGCTTTCGGCGGGGGTGAAGGACGTTTTCCAGCGGCGCTTCTTCAAGTTAGAGAGCAGCATGTACGACAACGGCACGCAGACCTCGGGCATACTGCCGCTGTACTTCGGGATGGTGCCGGAAGATTTCCGTGGGGCGGTGATGCAGACGCTGGTACGGAATATCGAGCAAAAGAGCGACGGCCACGTGGGCACGGGACTGGTGGGCGCGCAGTGGCTGATGCGCACGCTGAGCGACAACGGGCAGGCGGACCTGGCGTACAAGATCGCCACGCAGAAGACCTACCCCGGTTGGGGCTACATGGTGGATCAGGGGGCGACCACGGTGTGGGAGTTGTGGAACGGCAACACGGCGGACCCGGCGATGAACTCGGGCAACCACGTGATGCAGATCGGCGACCTGGCGGTGTGGATGTACGAGTACCTGGCGGGGATCCGCACGGACCCGGAAAAGCCGGGCTTCCGGCACGCCATCATCCGGCCGTATCCGGCGGGCGACCTGACATTCGTTACGGGGACCCACAAGACGATGTACGGAGCGCTGAACAGCGCGTGGAAGCGGGATAAGGGGCAGTTCACGCTGGACGTCACGGTGCCGGCGAACACGACGGCGACAGTGTGGGTACCGGCGAAGGATGCGGCGGCGGTGACGGAATCGGGCAAGAAGGTGGCGGAAGTGAAGGGCGTGAAGTTGGTGAGAAGCGAGGGCGGGAGCGCGGTGTTCGAAGTGGGATCGGGGGTCTATACGTTTAAGAGCAGTTTGTAGGGTTGGAGTGGGGATTCCCCGCAGAGACGCAGAGGCGCAGAGATAAGCGCAGAGAAAACCGATCCAACTATTGCCTGTGTCTTCTCTGCGCTGGCCTCTGCGTCTTCGCGTCTCTGCGGGGAATTCCATGCCTCACGAAATCAGGTATGCTGGTGTCCGAATATGTCACCCTTCCGCCTCCTCTCCGCGCTCCTCTGCCTGGG
>JADGNS010000854.1 GCA_017883355.1 Candidatus Solibacter sp. | reverse complement strand
ACTTCTGGCTGGCCCGGTAGTACGGGGTCCCAGCGCGACGCGGGTGCGACCGAGGGCTCCAGCGCGAGCTTGCGCGGTCCGGTGCGGCGCTCGTAGACCGGCGCCATTTGCTTGCGCCAGTTGCCGGCCGCCATCTCACGAGCGGCAGGGCTTAGCCTCACCTGCACCAGCTTCTCGGCTTCGGCGAAGGTCTCGGGCGATACGGGAGGTCCAACCGGCGGCGCGGTACCGAAGGCGGGCGGCGCTCCCGGCGGCGGAACGGCGGAGGTCTGCGTGGCCCGGCGGCACGCCGCGGCCGAGGCCATCAGTGCAAGGGACGCACGGTTCAGGAATTGCCTGCGCGATTTCGCCATGCCTCACATTGTAGCGAGGCCGGTGGGACAGACCATCGTTTTTTGTGGTCTGTCTTGCCTCGCGAAGCCCCGACAGATTGACAGACGACAGATTGACAGACGACAAAAGGCGATCGTCTGTCCTACGTCTGAAAGGAACTCACCACCCGTGGCATTCCTCAGTGACACGGATCGAGGGCCGGGAACTCTTCGGACGCTTTCGCGGTCCAATCCTCCAGACGCTAGACCCATGGCCGTGTGACGGAGCCCTTCAATGAACAAGACGTCGAAGTCCTTTTTCTTTTTGTCGGCATTGCTGGCGATCGCCGGCACGCTGATCCTCGAATCTCTCGAAAACGCCCAGGCGGCGCCAGCCGAGACGGCGGCCGCGACTTACTCGAGCGGTACGCTGCGCCTCACCATTCCCTATCACGGCCTGCATTCCGGCGCGGGACAGCTCACCGTGGAAGTCCTGGATCCCGAGGATACCGTCCTGGGGCGCGCGGAACGCCGCGTGGACGTCGCCGAGAGCGCGGGAACGTGGCGCGAGGAGATCGCTCTTGCCAAAGCGCCATCGGTGGATGACCTGGTGTGGCACCGCGTGCGCTATCGATTTGTCTTCGCCGATCAAAAGGACGCGGCGGCGCAGGGCACGGAGTCGATCTCGGAGATTCTGCGCACGCCGGTGGTCCACATCCTGGGGCAGCAATCTTATCTCACCGGCGGAGCGGCCGCCGTCCGCGTGATCGTCACCGATTCGAAGAATGAGGTCATCGCCGGACCCGGGTCCGTACGCATCGACCTGATGGCTCCCAGCCAGCACCCGCGCGTGCTCTTCGCGGGCCGTTTGAATCGGCGCGGCACTACCGAGGCGCAGTTCCGCTTTCCCGCCGGACTCGCCGGCCGTTATCCCCTGCGCTACGTCGTGGACACGCCCATCGGGTCCACCGAGTTCACCCAGCAGGTGAGCCTGGAAGAGAAGGCCTCGATTCTGCTCACCACGGAGAAGCCCATCTATCAGCCCGGCCAGACCATCCACGTGCGCGCCCTGGCGCTGGATCGCGCCAGCCACGAGGCGACCGCGGGCCGCAGGTTGACCCTGGAAGTGGAGGATTCGCGCGGCAACAAGGTCTTCAAGTCGATCGCGCAGACCGACCAGTACGGAGTCGCATCGGCGGAGTTTGGCCTGGCCGACGAAGTCAACCTGGGCACCTATCACCTGCGCGCCCTGATGGATTCCGGCGCGGGCGGCGCCGCCAACACGGCGGAGATCGCGCTCAACGTGGAGCGCTATGTGCTGCCGAAATTCAAGGTGGCCGTGGAGTTTGCCGGGAAGGACAGCCATACGAAGCGCGGCTATCGCCCGGGCGACCACGTGACGGGAACGGTCCGCGCCAACTACTTTTTCGGCAAGCCGGTGGACGGCGCGGAGATCACCGTCAAGGCGTCCGTGATGGATGTCGCGATCTCTGACGCGGGGTCGGCGCAGGGAAAGACGGACGCCGACGGCGTGTACAAATTCGACCTGAAGCTGCCCGCCTGGTTCGCCGGCCTGCCGCTGAATCACGGGACCGCGCGCGTCCTGATTGAGGCCACGGTGAAGGATTCGGCCGGCCACGCCGAGACGCGCGGGGAGCCGATTACGGTCGCCGAGAGCCCGCTGGTTCTGACCGCGATCCCGGAGGGCGGCACGCTGATTCCCAACCTGGAGAACCAGGTGTTCTTACTGGCGTCTTACCCGGACGGGACGCCGGCGGCCGCCAACCTCAAGATCCACGCAGCGGGGAATGCCGACCAGAGCGCGGCGACCGACCCCGGCGGGGTTGCCGTAATCCGCCTACGGGCCGGCGCCGAGACCCGCGCCCTGCAAGTGGAGGCGAGCGATGCGGAAGGCAACCGAGCATCCACTTCCGTGCCGCTCGAACTTCGCCAGGGCGAAGAGCAGATCCTGCTACGCACGGAGCGTGCGGTGTATCGCACCGGCGATCGCATTCTGCTGAAAGTCTTCTCCACCAAAGCGCGCGGCACGGCGTACATCGACGTGGTGAAGAACGGGCAAACCGTGTTGACGCGCGATCTGGATCTGACCAACGGTGCGGCGGAATTGACGCTGCCCGCCACGCCCGATCTGGCGGGCACGGTGGATTTCAGCGCCTACCTGTTCGGCCGCGACGCGCGCCCCGTGGGCGACCACCGGCTGGTCTTCGTGCAACCGGCGGACGAGCTCAAGGTCGAAGCCGCGGCCGATTCCGCCGTCTACAAACCCGGCGACGAAGCGCGCATTCGCTTCCGCGTCACCAACTCCAAGGGCGAAGGGGTGCAGGCCGCCCTCGGGCTGCAGATCGTGGATGAGGCCGTCTTCGCGCTGGCGGAGAAGCGGCCGGGGTTCGCCAAAGTCTTCTTCTATCTGGAGCAGCAGGTGATGAAGCCGCGCTACGAGATCCACTCGATCGGGATGCCGGATATCGTCGAGCCGGTGGAGATCGCCAAGGCCGAGCAGCGCGACCGCGCGGCCCGCGCCTTGTTCGCGGCCACGGAGGTGGTGAGCGGCAACAAGTTCGAGACGGAAGTGGGCCGTACGATTCCGACTACCAAACTGGCGGAGTACGCGGTGCGTTACCAGACGCGTTTCCAGGCGCGCGTTCAGCAATTGACGGAAAGCCTCACGCGCGCCTACCAGCAGAATCGCCACGCGGGAGAGCTTACGAAGATCGCCGCCCAGGCCGGCCTGCGCGACTCGTGGGACACCGGCCTGCGCGTGGAGCACATGGGCTGGGATCCGCAACAACGATATTACTCAGTGCGCAGCGCGGGCCCGGATAAGCGCTTCGATACCGCGGACGATCTGTCGGCCATGCTGGAGGTGCGCACGCGCCAGATCGCCGGGCCGCCCACCTCCGACGAAATGAGCGTCGATCTACAGATGGAGCACGATCGCGGTCCCTTCAATGGCCGCGCGGAAGTGGTGGGCTCGGTGAAGGATGTGACCGGCGCGGCAGTGGCGGGCGCCACCATCACGGCGCGCGAAGCGGCCACCGGCACAACGCGGACGGCCACGACC
>JADGNS010000853.1 GCA_017883355.1 Candidatus Solibacter sp. | reverse complement strand
TGCCTTGAAGGGTGACGAAGAGAAGGTCGAAGAAAAGAAGCAGGCGTAGGCTTCGAGGATCAGCCCGCAAGTTGGGCTGAGTTCGTCTCGGCTTCAAAAAGAGATCCGCAAACAAAACAACCCCGCGCAGCCCGTTGGGCGTCGCGGGGTTTTCATTTTACAGGTACTGCGCTAGAGCTGACTACTTCGCCTTCTTCGGCGGAACAATCGAGTCTTTCGCGCTCTTGGCCACGCGGAACTTCACGACCTTCTTGGCCGCGATCTTGATGGCCTCGCCCGTCGCTGGGTTGCGCCCCATGCGAGCCTTGCGGTCCACGCGTACCAGGCGGCCGATGCCGGGCAGCACGAACACGCCATTCTTCTTCACTTCGGCGATCGCCGTAGTGGCCAGTTTGTCCAGCATCGCACGGGCTACCTTGTTGCTGACTTCGCAGGTCTCCGCGAGCGACCGTACCAGTTGCGTCTGGGTCATTCTTACATTCGCCATATTTCTCCTTATAATTCTCGCGTAGCGCTGCGCGCCACGCCTGCCATCGAACGAATTTCAACCTCGGAACTCCGACGAGCCCAAGCCTTGAACGTAATCAATGATAAGGGAAGGGTATGGGGATGTAAAGGGAAAAACAACCCAAAACCCCTGATTTTCCGCAGTTATTTTGTGCACGGTGCGCTGGAACCCCCAATTTTACGGGCTTTCCGCGAATCCCGCACCCCGCCGCCGCTCCAACACGCGATCGGCCACGCTCTCCGCGACCTTGTTTTTCCGCGCTCGCAACAACAGGCGGGCCCCCGTGGACGGGACCAGCGCGATGCGCACGGCGGCGAAAAGTTTGAGCGGCACGCCGCCGGCACTGGTCTCGCCCTCTCCCGCCGAGCCCTCCGGCCGGCTGCGCATCTGGTTGAGAAACACGATGCACGCGCCGGATTTCACCAGGGTGTGACGCAACTTCCGCAGGCCCGACGCCAGCACGCGGCTGTGCAAGCCCGGAGCGTCGTGGCCGATGCCCGTCTCCAACTCCAGCCTGGGGACCAGCGCCGCCGCCGAGTCCACCACGATCAGGTCCACGGCGCCCGAGCCGGCTAGCTGACGGGCGATTTCCAGACCCTGCTCCGCCGTTGCCGGCTGCGCGAAGGGCACACGCTCCATGTCCACTCCCAGCCCCGTCGCGTAGGCCGGGTCGAAGGTATGGTCGGCATCGATCCACGCGGCCGTGAGAGCGCTTTTCTGGGCGTGTGCCACGCACTGGATAGCGAGCGTGGTCTTCCCGCAGCCCGCGGGTCCAAAGAGTTCCACCATGTGGCCCCGCGGAAATCCGCGGCCCAGCGATTCATCGAGCGCCCGGAAGCCGGACGTGAAGAAGGCCTCCGGCGCGCCGGCGGCACTCCGCATGCGCGCCAGCCGCAACAAGATGGCCCGCTGCCGCTCCTCTTCCTTCTTCATAGGCTCCGGATGCCGCCCCATACCGACATTGCTCTGAGTGACAAAGCTGTCGGTTCAACGCAGAGACGCAGAGATCGCAGAGATAAGCGCAGAGAAGCAAAAATCCAGCCTTGGTTTTCTCTGCGCCTTCCTCTGCGTTCTCTGCGTCTCTGCGTTGAGTTCGTCTTCCTGTTTGGTTTCGGCTCGCCGGGTTCGTTTAACGCCGTGACGGAGCCGGCTTGGCCACCGGCGGCGGAGCTTCCGCGGGCGCCGCTACCGGTGCGCCGTCCGGCTTGATCAGGCCTAACGCCTTGCGCACTTCGGTATCGATGGTCTGCCGGATGTCCTGATTGTCCTTCAGGAACTGACGCGCATTCTCCCGGCCCTGACCGATTCTTTCGCCCTTATAGCTGAACCAGGAACCGCTTTTCTCGATGATGTTCTGCGCCACGCCTTGATCGAGCAGGTCGCCTTCCTTGGAAACGCCTTCGCCGTAGATGATGTCGAACTCCGCCTCGCGGAACGGCGACGCCACCTTGTTCTTGACCACCTTCACCTTGGTGCGATTGCCAACCACCGCGTCGCCGTCTTTGATGGCCGCGATGCGCCGGATGTCCAGACGCACGGACGCATAGAACTTCAACGCGCGCCCGCCCGTTGTAGTTTCCGGATTGCCGAACATCACGCCGATCTTCTCGCGGATCTGGTTGATGAAGATCAGGCAGGTGCGCGATTTGCTCACCGAACCGGTGAGCTTGCGCAGCGCCTGCGACATCAGCCGTGCCTGCAACCCCATGTGGCTGTCGCCCATCTCGCCGTCCAGTTCCGACTTCGGAACCAGCGCCGCCACCGAGTCCACCACCAGCACGTCGATCTGTCCCGAGGCGATCAGGTGGGCCGTGATTTCCAGCGCCTGCTCGCCGTAATCCGGCTGCGACACCAGCAGGTTGTCCACGTCCACGCCCAGCTTGCGCGCGTAGCCCGGATCCAAGGCGTGCTCCACGTCGATGAAAGCGGCGATGCCGCCGGCCTTCTGCGCTTCGGCGATCACCTGCAGCGCGATCGTCGTCTTACCGGAGGACTCCGGTCCGAAAATTTCATTGATGCGGCCGCGAGGGAAACCGCCCACGCCCATCGCGGCGTCCAGCGAAATCGAACCCGTTGAGATCACCGAGACCGGTACAATCGCGTCCTTCGACCCAAGACGCAGGATCGAGCCCTTGCCAAACTGCTTCTCAATCTGGCTGAGGGCGAGTTCTAAAGCGCGCGAGCGCTCCTTTTCATCCATGTTGGGTATCACTCCTGGAATTGGGGGTAAAGAGATATTGTACCAGCCGCTATAATTGATGCAGAGGTTTTGCCGATGGCCCCGCGTCTCGTTGCCTTCTTCCTTGCGTCCGCGATCCTGGTTTCCGGCGCCGCCAAAAAGACCACTTCCACCGCCCGCGGCGAAAACGACGACGTCATCCTCAACGTCACCATCTACCTCGACTCCGCCGCCGTCAAGGAAGCGCTCGGCGACGATCTCGGCGGGCACTACATCGTGGCTCAGGTCAAGGTGGAGCCCAAGTACACCAAGGAAATCACCATCGATCGCGACGATTTCATCCTGCGCACCGATAAGGATGGCGATCGCACCAAGCCCATGGCGCCCAGCCAGATCGCAGGCAGCGGCGGGCTCGTCCTCACTCGCAACGACGGCCCCAGCGGTCAAGGCGCGGAGCGCAGCCGCGGCTGGAGTATCGGCGGCATGGGAATGGGCGGCGGCGGAGCCGGCTCTGGCGGCGGCCCCGAAAACACCGGCGTCAAAGCCAGTACGGAGAAGAGCGACAAGGACAAGGAGAGCCCGCTCAAGAAACTCCTCGAAGCCAAGGTCCTGCCCGAAAAGAAAATCGAAGAGCCCATCACCGGCTTCCTCTTCTTCCCCATGGAAAACCAGAAAATGAAAGACCTGGAACTCCTCTACGGCGCCAA
>JADGNS010000068.1 GCA_017883355.1 Candidatus Solibacter sp. | reverse complement strand
CCAGCAATTTCCATTTGCCTCCCGCCACCTGTTCGCTGGTCGTCCCGCTGAATTCGCGGTAGGCCCGGTTGATGAACTGACTCCCCCCCTCCGCGTTGGTCACCCACATCATGGTCGGGCAACTGTCGGCCATGACGCGGAAACGGTCTTCACTCTCGCACAGCGCCTCCTCCGCCCGCTTGCGCTCCGTGATGTCTTCCACATGGACCACGAAATATTGGGGATCGCCGCAGAAGTCCCGCACTAGCGACATCCTCACACGCACCCACACCACATTTCCGCCGCGGTGGATGTAGCGTTTCTCCGCTTCCAGGAATTCGCTGCGGTCCCTCATCCAATGTTCCAGCTTCTGCAGAAAGGGCCCCTCATCGTCGGGGTGGGTCAGGTCCGCCCATAACGTGCCAAGCAGTTCCCCGGCGGAATAGCCCAGCATCCGGCAGAGCGTTGCATTCACCTGGAGGATGCGCCCGTCCAGTCCGGCCACGGACAAACCAAACGGCGCGTGCTCGAAAGCCTCGCGGAATCGCTCCTGGCTCTCCCGGAGTTTCCGCTCCGCCTCCAGTCGCGCCGAGATATCGCGCAGAATGACGGAGATCGCCGCCACCTCACCGGCAGCGTTTCGGATGGGGGAGCCCGTAACCGACACGTGCACCGTTCGCCCATCCTGGCGCCGGCACAAACCCTCGTATTGCGAGACGACATTGCCCTGTAGTACCTGTTCGGTGAAATTCGCCAGGCCGGCCGGCCGTTCCGCCAGCATGGACACGTGTTTGCCGATTGCTTCCGCGGCGGAATAGCCAAAAATCACTTCCGCGCCGCGGTTCCAGGTGAGGAGGATGCCTGCCGGTGTATAGGCGGCGATGGCGTCCTGGGAACTATCCACAATCGCGGCGAGGAGCCGTTGGGCTTCCTCCGCCGCGCGTCGAGCGGTCACATCCTGCTTGATCGCGATATAGCTGGTAATTTCGCCGTCACCGCCGCGCACGGGCGTGATCTGCATCTCCTCGTGATAAAAGCTTCCATCCTTGCGCCGGTTGATCACCTCGCCTTGCCAGACCCGCCCGCTCCGGATGGTGTTCCAGAGCCCTTCGTACAGCGCCGCGGGCACGCATCCCGATTTAAGGATGCGCGGGTACCGCCCCACCGCTTCCTCGCCGGTGTACCCCGTCATCGCCGTGAACGCCGGATTCACGTACTGGATTCGCCCATCGGTGTCGGTGATCACGACGCCATCCGCCGCCTGTTCCACCGCCGCCGCCAGGCCGGCGCGCTCGATCCGGTCGCTTTCCTGACTCATACTCACCGCTTCTTCGCTTATCGGCCCAATTCGGGCTTTCCAGCGAAGCCTGCTAGACGGACTCCCTGCCGAGCTAAGGCCTTCGCCTTACCCGCTAAACCGTGCACGCCAATAGTGCATCCCGCCGCCGGGGTGGAGCGTATCTATCCAGTGGAGACCGGAATGCTACAGGCGGTATTCTTTTACCAGCGGACGATTTCGGTGCACCAGGCAACGCAGCCTGATCCGGCGAACGAAAAGTGATTGGATTGACGGCGGTACGGCAGGCATTGGATTTCGGCGAACTGATGCGCGACCACCGCGCCATGGTGTTCAGCGTGGCCTGGCACTTTCTGCACGACCGCGACCTGGCGGAGGAGACGGCTCAGGACGTCTTCCTCAGCCTGCACAAGAATCTGGCGGGTATTGAAACCCCCGCGCATGCCGCCTTCTGGCTGCGCAAGGTGGCCGTGCAGCGTTCCATCGATGCCGCGCGCAAACGCTCCCGGCGTCCGCAGGTGGCGCTGGACGACATCGCCGAGCCCTCCGTCCGCCCCGCTCCCGGCGACCCGATGCTGGGCGGGATGTTGCGCAGGCTGATCGCCACGCTGCCCGAAACGCCTCGCATGGCGATGATTTTGCGGTATCAGGAAGACCTGGACCCCGCGGAGATTGCCCTAACCATGGGCATCCCGCTGGGCACGGTAAAGAGTCACATTCAGCGGTCGCTGGCGCTGCTTCGCGGGAAGCTGGAGCGCCGCGGCGTGGGAGAACGGTAATGGATTGGCTGGAACAGGAACTCGCACATGCGCTCGCGCGCCAGGAACCCGCTGCCGGATTCGACCGCCGGGTGCGCGCGCGCCTCTACCGCAGCCCGCGCTGGCTGGCACTCGCCGCCACCATCCTGGTCATGATCGGCGCCGGTGAAGCCTGGCGCCAATATCAGGGGCAACTCGCCAAAGAGCAGGTCATGACCGCCATGCGGATCGCCGGCAGCAAGCTGAATCGCGTGCAGATGCAGTTGAAAGGGACCGAACAATGAGACCCGTACGCTTTATCGCCCTGGCCGCCTCGCTGGCCGCCACCCTTTGGGCGCAGCAGTTCCATTTCAATCTCGACCACCTCTCCTCCAAGGCCTCCGACAGCTTCGACGTCTCGCTCAATACCAGCATGCTGCAGTTCGCAGCCAAGTTCCTCGACGGCAAAGACCCCGACGAGGCCAAGGTCAAAAAGCTGATCGTGGGCATCGAAGGCATCTACATCAAGAGCTTCGAGTTCAGTAAGGAGGGCGTCTACGCTCCGGCCGACGTCGAAAAGGTGCGCAATCAGCTCAAGGCGCCCGAGTGGAGCCGCATCGTCGGCATCAAGAGCGGCGGGGAGAGATCGAACATCGAAGTCTGGGCCCGCAACGAGAAGGGCAAGGTGTCCGGCGTCGCCATTCTGTCCGCCGAACCCAAACAGCTCACCGTCTGCAACCTGGTGGGCAACATCGATCTGGAATCCCTGGCCGACCTCGGCGGACATTTCGGGCTCCCCAGCCTTCCCAAGGTGCCGAAGAAGAGGTAGTCGCCTTCTACATCTTCGTAATCGCCACGTCGATATCGAATTTCCTGGACGTCACCGGGTCGTCGAACGACGCCACTACAGTTGGCTTCCCCGGCGCCACTGTGGTGTCCAGGTTCAGCTTGATCTGCGAGATGGTGGGAGCATTGGCAGCGTTCGGGTTTTTATCCGGCATGACGGCCGTGCTGATGTCCAGATCCGCGTGCATCGCGAATTTCGATCCGGCTTCGTCGACCACGCAATCGATGTTCATGCCGACGTCGATGTACGTGAACTGGGCATTCCCGCCCACGCCGCCCATTCCACCGCTTACCACCGGGACCCGGTTGCCCACCTTGAACGTGGTCTTCACGTTGCGGTTCACCAGCAGCGAGTACTTCCGTCCGGTCTTCCCGCCCGCATCGCCAGAGTCGCGGATCGTGAAGTCCACCTTATAGGGCGACCTCTCCCGGCTGTCCTGCGCATGCACCGCCAACGCCGGGCACAGCAGTGCCGCGGCCATCATCCACGCTGAAACTCGCATCTCGTATTAGCCTCCCGCAGTCATGACGATTCCCCACGGCGTAGTGTGGAGGGTTATCGTATACAGAAGTGTACCCATGAGACTACCCCGCGCAATTGCGCTCGCCATCCTCGCCGCCACCCTGGCGCTGGCCCAGACCAAACAGGCCATGGACGAGGAGTACGCCCGCCTGGTCAAGGAATGGACCACGGCCCCGGAATTCATGAGCCCGCTGGTGGACCACCTCCCCAAGGCGCCGGGTGTGCCGACCACCAGGGACATACTGGGCTACTACGCCGGCGCTCCGAAGAAGCTCACCAGGGTGGCCGACCTGGGGAAGTATTACCGCGCGCTGGCCGCCTCATCCAAGCGCGTCAAGCTGCTGCCCGTCGGCACTACCGATGAAGGCCGCGAATGCCTGGTGGTCGCTATCGCCGATGAAGAGACCATTCGCAATCTCGATACCTACAAGGGTTATCTCGCCAGGCTCGCCGATCCGCGCGGCCTCTCCCCCGCCCAGGCCAGGGAGATCATCGCCCAGGCCAAGCCCATCTACATGTTCACCGGCGGCCTGCACTCCGCCGAAACGGGCCCGCCCGAGATGCTGATGGAACTGGCCTACCGGCTGGTCGCCGACGAGAGCCCGCTCTACGAGTCCATCCGCAAGAACGTCATCGTGATGCTCAATGCCGCTTCGGAACCCGATGGCCGCGATCGCTACGTCGATTGGTATTACAAGTACAAGCTGGCCGACGAAGGCGAGAACGATCGCACCCCCGGCCCTCCCTACTGGGGCAAGTACATCTTCCACGACAACAATCGCGACATCAATTACTCGCAGGTGACCATGTCCAACTGGTTGAAGTTCTACCTGGAATGGCATCCGCCGATCATGCACGACCTGCACGAGTCGCAGCCGCTGCTCTACACCTTTAGCGGGCAATCGCCGCAGAATCCCACTCTCGACCCCATCCTGTACGCCGAAATGCCCATCTTCGCCAATTTCGAAATGACCAAGATGATCAGCTACGGCATGCCTGGCGTGTGGACCCACGCTTTCGTCGATATGTGGTCGCCGGGCTATCTCGGCTACATGAGTTCCAACCACAACGGCATGCTGCGCATGTATGAGACCTTCGGCAACGGTGGCGCCAACACCATGCGCCGTACTATCGGCGGTGGTCGCGGCGGCCCTGGTGGCGACGCGCAAGAAGCGCCTGCCCCGGCCCCTCCCGCGGCCGCAACTCCGGATGGCGCGGCCTCGGGCGGTCGTGGGGGACGCGGCGGGCGCGGTGGCGCCGCCTCCGCCGACACTGCGGCCCCGGCCGCCGCCGGGCGCGGCGGCGGCATGACCGCGCGCGAATGGTACCGCCCGCTGCCTCCGCCACGCACCCTCACCTGGAGCATGCGCAACAACACCAACTACATGGAGACCGGAGTCCTCTCCGCCCTGGAACTGACTGCCAGCATCCCCAAAACCGTGCTGGAGAATTTCTATCTCAAGAGCCGCAATTCCATCGATTCGGGTTCCAAAGACGCGCCCTACGGCTATGTCTTCCCCGCCAGCCAGAAGGACCTGACGCGGGTCGCCTTCGTCGTCAACGTGCTGCGCAAACAGGGCATCGAAGTGGGCGAGGCCACCGGCGAATTCAAAATCGGCGCCGCCACCTATCCCGCCGGATCGCTCGTGCTCAAGCGCAACCAGCCCTACGGACGCCTGGCCAAAATCCTGCTCGAGAAACAGAACTTCCCCACCGACGCGCAGACCACCTATGACGACACCGGATGGACCATGGGCCTGATGTCGCAGGCCAAGATCGACGAGATCAACGATAAAGCCGTGCTGGATGTCCCGGTGAAGAACCTCGCCGGCATGTACGAACCCGCGGGCGCGGTCAAGGGCTCTGGCGCCCTTACCGCCATCCTGCACAACGGTTCCAACAACCTCATCACCTTGCGCTACCGCCTCAAGGACGTGCCGTTTGACGCCATCGAGAAGCCCGTCAAGGCGGGCAATACCGACCTGCCCGCGGGCACACTCCTGGTGGCTTCCAGCCCGCGCGTCAAAGCCGAGGTGGAAAAGCTCGGCCTGCAGGCGGTGGCCCTCGCCGCCGCGCCCGATGTCAAAAAGCATCCGGTCGACCTGCCGCGCCTCGCCATGTTCTCCACCTGGGGCAGCACGCAGGACCTCGGCTGGGTGCGCTACGCGTTCGATAAGTTCGAAATCAACTACGACCTGATTTACAAGGAGCGCATCAAGCAGGGCAACCTGCGCGCCGCCTACGACGTGATCGTGATCCCCAGCCAGGGTGGCCGCGGGGGCGGCGCCAAGGGCCTGATCTTCGATATCGACCCGCGCCCCGGCAAGACCTATGCGTACGCCAAGGACCCCGCCTTCCCCACGCTCGGCGCCTATGGCGAGAGCGAGGATATCACCGGCGGCATGGGCCTGCCTGGTGTCGCCGAGTTAGATAAGTTCGTCAACTCGGGCGGCGTGCTGATCACTCTCGGAGCCGCCAGTTACTTCGCCCCCGAGACGTTCATTACAAAGACCGTGGATGCCACCCGCACCACCGCGGCCTTCTACGCCCCCGGACCCATCGTGGAAGCCGAGATCCTGCTGCCCGAGCATCCCATCTTCTACGGCTACGCGGAGCGCGTGGTGCCGGTCCGCTGGGCCGCCGGGCCGCTATTGCGCGTCCCTACCGAGGAAGCGCGCAAAAGCGTCCTGATGCGCTTCCCCGGCAATGACAGCAGCATCTTGAGCGGTCTGATGCGCGGCGTCGCCGAAACTCGCGGGCGCCCGGCGATCCTGGATGAACCGGTGGGCCAGGGGAGGGTCGTCATTTTCTCCACCAACCCGGCGTATCGGTGGCAGAATCTGGGCGAGTTCAATATGCTCGCCAACTCGATTCTGCACTTCAACGATTTTCCGAAGTAGTGGGGCAGGCGGGGTACCCCCTGGGTCCGCCTGCCAACACTTACCTCTCAAATAAGATCGTCGCCTGTCCTTTGTAAGTGGTGCGCTGGAATTCCTTGTAACCGCATTTCTCCGCCACCCGAACCGACCGCAGGTTCTCCGGATGGATCAAACACACCGTCCGGGCCGAGCCGAAGCGCTCGTCGCCCCAGGCGACCACCGCGCGCACAGCTTCCGTCGCATAGCCCTGGCCGTGTACGCGAGGGGCCAGTACCCACCCAATTTCGGGGACGCCCAGGATCGGGGGTTCCAACTCGCGCTTGAATTCGGCGAATCCTACTTCGCCCACGAAGGCGCCGGTAGACTTTTCTTCGATGGCCCAAAAGCCAAACTCCATCCACTGCCAGTGCCCCGCGTAACGCAACAACCTCGCCCAGACCTCCTCCGCGGAGAACGGTCTGCCGCCGATATAGCGAAACACGTCGGGGTGCGCCCACATCTCGGCGCTATCGCGGAAATCCTCCTTGCGGTGGGCGCGCAATCTGAGGCGCTCGGTTTCGATGAGGGGAACCATGCCTAATTCCTCAAACCCAGTGCTTGTGAAGGATTCGTCTGCGACATGCGGGCGATCTCCGCGGGCTCCAATCCCGCGGACTGCAGCCCGGCAAAAAACGCCACCAGGCCATCCGGATGCAGCGGATTTCCCGCCTGCCCCAGATCGCTGGCGAGGATGCAGTGCTCTACTCCCACGGCGCGAATCGCCTGCGCATAATCGGCAAATTCGAATTCCTTGTTGGGTCCGATGAGCGCGTTGTACACGAACTCGATCCACGCCCCCATGCCGGCCGCTTCCTGCATCTGCGCCACCGTCATATGGACCGGCGCGAGCATCGCGTGAGTCACCACGATATGGCGCACGCCCGCGCGTTTGGCCTCACGGATGATCATGAGCCCTTCTGCCGCCGAAGAGTGTCCGGTTTCCAGCATCAAGCCGTGCTTCGCCGCCAGCGCGATGACCTCTTTGACCTCGGGCAGCAGCGCGCCGTTCTTCGACACCGGAACGAACGGCCGATCCTGTTTCGAAAATCGCACCTGGTTCTCGGCATCGAAGGTGGGCATCCAGACCACTCGCCCTAGTCCGCCTTTCATGAGCACCATGCGCTCGATCGCCGCCGGATTCACGCCGCCCACCGAGCGGTTCAGGTCGATGCCGCCGAACACCGCGATCCCCGGCACCACCTTGGCCACTACATACGCCAGCGACGCCGTCGGTTCGTAATGGCTCTTCAAGACGATGCCGCGCATGCCCCGCGCTTTCGCCAGGCGCGCCAGATCGATGGCGTCGATGGACCGCGCCACCGAGTCCGGATCCGCGTGCATGTGGATATCGATCACGCCACTGAGTTGCGCGTGCAGGGCGCAGGCCGAAAGCGCGAGTGCCGCCAATCTCATTGCCCGCCGGCCCCCGCAGGCGCGCTTGCATTGGACGGCGTCGCCGGCTTGCCCAGTTCCTTCGTCCGCTCTTCCAGATGATCTTTCATCTTGAGCAGCGGCACGCCGTCGGTGAGCCACTTCGGCGCCGGCTTGTCCATCAGGTAGTGGTCGAAGTATTCCTTCATGCGGACCGTGTAGTCCTTCATGTTCTCCGGCTTGCGCAGGCCGTGATTCTCGCCCTTGTATTCCAGCATCACCACCGGCTTCTGCAATCGCCGCAGCGTGTTGAAGTACTCGATGCCCTGCGTCTGATCCACCGCGCCATCTTTATCATTGTGCAAAATCATCAGCGGCGTCTTCACGTTCTTGGCATGATAGACCGGCGAGTTGCGCTGGTAGGATTCCAGGTTGTCCCAGTAGCCGCCATAGAAACGTCCCTGGCTGCTCTCGAAGATCGCCTGGTTGGTGCCGCCCGAATTGCGGTAGATCAGGCTGTACATGCTGATCATATCGGTCAGCGGAGCGCCCGCCACCGCGGCGTGGAAGATGTCCGTCTGGGTCACCAGGAACGCCGTCTGGTAGCCGCCCCAGGAGTGCCCGTGAATGCCGACCCGCGCCGCGTCCACCACGCCCGTGGCCACCGCCGCCTTCACCGCCGGCACCACGCATGCCACCGCGCTCATCCCCGGATCGTTCACCTTATATACGATATCCGGCTGGATCACCGCGTACCCATTGCTGGTGTACGCCGAGACGCTGAACCCGTTGTAGCCCGGCTGCGGATAGGCGTTGGCGTTCTGCGACATCTTCTCGTAGATCTCCACCACCGCCGGGTACTTCTTCGCCGGATCGTAATTCGCCGGCAGGTAGAGCGCCGCCTGCAACTTCTCGCCGCGCGTGCTGGTGTAATCCACCAGGCGCACGCCGCTGGTCCACAGGAAATCCTTCTGCTGCGGATTGGCGTCCGTCACCTTCTGCCCGTTCTCCAGGAGTTTGCCCGCCACGTAGTAATCCGGCGATTCCTTCACGGTCTCCCGCGTATAGAGATACGTGTCCGCGTTCTTGGCCTTCACCAGGGCCGCGTAGCGCGCGTCGCCCCATTGCAGCATCCGCACGCCGGGCTTGCCGGGCTCGATGAGGCCGATGCCCGACTTCTTGGTCCACTCGCCGTACGCGCCGAGGTAGATGGGCTGGTCGAGGTCGATGCCCTTCTCGTCGGGATCGAGCCGGAAGCGCTGCCGGTAGCGAATCTTGTCCCTCTTCCCGTTGCCCGTCAGATTCACGGCCGCGCCGCCCTTGGCCGCAACCTTCCAGATGTCCCACCCGTCGCTCAACAACACGCTCTGTCCGTCCTTGCTCCAGCCCAGCGACGGCGTCGGCGGCTTGGTCACGTTGACGTCGTTGTCCGCATCGATGAACGTGGTGGCCACGCCCCTGGTGATTTCCGCCTGCTTGCCGGTGGCCGTGTCGTAGGTGTAATACGCGCCCTCGTCATAGAACAGCAGGTGCCCGCCGTCCGGCGACGCGCCGCGGAACCAGCGCGCCTTGCGCAACGCGAGTTTGCGCTCGCCGGTCGCCGGATCCACAACATAGACGTCTTCGAAGCGCCGCCCGTCGAGATTGCCCATCAGTTCGTACTCGCGGACGTCGTTTCCGAGTGCCACCTTGGATTCCGCGGCCCAGGTCGCGGTGCGCACGCTATCGTCGGCCAGGCGCAGGAATTTTCCGTCGCCCGGACGCCACACCGAGAGGTAGCTGAAATTCTTGTCCTGATTTTCCTGCACCGCCTGCTGCGATTGCAGGCGCGGATCCTTCCAGTGCCATAGCACCAGATCGGCCTTGTCTTCGCTGGCCGCATCGCTCTGGCCCGGCGCCGATACGGTGATCTTCGGTTCGCCCTCGGCCGCCGCCGGCGGTGTCTTTTTCGCCTTGACCTCGCGGATGCCGAAGGTCACCGCCGTCAGATCGTCGCGCCACGCCACATTGCGCATCGGAGAAATGGTCATTCCGGCGGGAAAGCTCTTGTCCGTCTTCGGGTCGAACAGGAACTTCGCCGGCGCGGCGCCGCTGCCGAAGCCTTTGAACGCCACCACGCTGTACAGCTTGTCCTCGAAGCCCTTGTCGTCCACGCCGCGCAGGGTGGCCAGTCCATCGCCCTTCTCAGTCCACGTGAGCCCCTTGTAGACCGCCTCCGCGTGATCCAGCGATTCCAGCGAACCCGTGGCCATATTGCGCAGCAGCACGCCGTTGCCCGCCTTGTCGCGCGCATCCACCAGGCACGCCAGCCAGTCGCCCTTCTTATCGAACGCGAATTCGCTGACGTTGCCCAGATTCAGTTCGCTGCCCGCGGCCAGATCGTAGAGCAGCAGGTCCGATCCCGCGGGACGGTCGGCAGCCGGAGCGCCGGGCGCCGCCGCGGACGGTGGAGCCGCGGGTCCGGCCGCATCGGCGGGATAGCGGTGCAGTGCCAGCGCGCCGGCCTTCTCGCCGGAGAAGGAGAAGCGCCGCGTCTTGTCGAACTCGGTCTTCTTGCCGCTGGCCAGTTCCACCAGCACCACCTTGGTCTGAATCGGCTTCTTGTCCTTCTTCAGTTTCTTCGCATCCTTGGTGTTCGGATAGCTCAGGAAGGCCGCCCAGCGCGAGTTCCCCGCGATGGCGAGAGCGCTGCCCATCGCCAGAGGCGCGGCCTGTGGCGGCCCACCCGCATCCGGCGCAGGCGCCGCGGCGCCGGGATCGCCGATGGGGAACCGCTGCTCCTTGCCGGTTTTCAGATTCCGGATCACCACTTCGGCATCGCCTTCCGCCGGGGACACGCGATAGGCCAGCCATTCCCCATCGTTAGAAACCGCGGGTGCTTGAATGCGTTTCCAGGAGAGTATGTCGGCCAGTTGGATCGGCTTCTGTGCCCAACCCGGCAGGGCCGAAATCAAAACCGCCGCGAGAAAAATTCGTACCTTCATAGCGGAATCGTATCATTTTCCGTCTCCGGCAAACGGTGGGGTCGGTGGTGGGGCCTCCGAGTAATGCGGAAACATCTAAGATGATAGTCTGTGTCCGCATCGCCACCGAACCCGATGATTTATCACGTCACGCACCTGGAGAATTTGCCTCAGATGGTCGATG
>JADGNS010000852.1 GCA_017883355.1 Candidatus Solibacter sp. | reverse complement strand
TAGGCGCCGCGACGTGATTGCCAAGGGCGGCAATCTGGATTGGGCCTTTGGGGAAGCGCTGGCCTTCGGCACGCTGGCGTTGGAAGGCACGGCGGTGCGCCTCAGCGGTCAGGATTCCGGCCGCGGCACGTTCAGCCAGCGCCATCTGGCGTTCTACGATTCGGAGACCGGCAAGCGCTACGTGCCCACGCAGCACATCTCGCCCGATCAGGGACGCTTCGAAGTGTTTGACAGCTCGCTCAGCGAGTACGCCGTGCTGGGCTTCGAATTCGGCTACAGCGTCGCCGAGCCGCTGGCGCTGGTGATCTGGGAAGCGCAGTTCGGCGATTTCGCCAACGGCGCGCAGATCATGATCGACCAGTTCATTTCCTGCTGCGAGCAGAAGTGGGGACAACCGAGCGGGCTGGTGATGCTGCTGCCTCACGGGTATGAGGGGCAGGGACCGGAGCACTCCAGCGCGCGCATCGAGCGCTACCTCACGCTGTGCGCGGAAAACAACATGCAGGTGTGCAACTGCACCACGCCGGCGCAATACTTCCATTTACTGCGGCGGCAGATGTACGGCGGGAGCGACCGGCGCGGCACGCGCAAGCCGCTGATCGTTTTCACGCCGAAGAGTTTGCTGCGCCATCCGCGCGCGGTATCGACGCTACAGGATTTCACCAGCGGCGGATTTACGGAGATTCTGAGCGACCCCGGTGTCAGCGACAACGCGCGGATTTCGCGCGTGGTGTTCTGCTCCGGCAAAGTGTACTACGACCTGTTGGCCGCGCGCGAGGAACGCAAGGCGGACCACGTCGCTCTGTTGCGGGTGGAGCAACTCTATCCGTTTGCCGCCGACCAGGCGCGCGATCTACTGGCGCGGTACAGTCCGTCGGCGGAGGTCGTCTGGGCGCAGGAGGAAGCGCGGAATATGGGGCCGTGGCGCTTCCTGCGCGAGTGCATTCAGCCCCTGCTCGACGAGACGCGGCGCGAAGTGCGCTACGTGGGGCGGTCGGAGAGCGCGAGCCCGGCGACGGGCAGCGGGAAGCGGCACCAACAGGAGCAGGCGGAGATTATTAATGACGCGCTGACCCCGGGAGCGATCTCGCAGACGCGGAAGGTGCGCGTGGTGGCGCGAAGGAAGAAGTAAATGGCGGCACCAGTTTCGTGCCACACTAGGAATTGGAGGCGTTATGACCAGCGGCAGCGCGCAGATCGATTTGCCCGCCGATCTCCTTCAGGAGATTGACGAACTGGTCGGTGTTGGCGCGAGGACCGAGTTCCTCACCGACCTCGCATGGCGCGAGGTGAACCGCCTCCGCCTGCTCCAGTTCCTCCGTGAGAAGCCGCCCGGCTGGGACCTGGCACAACACCCCGAGTTGAAGGACGGCGCGGCGCAATGGGTAGAATCCATCCGGCGGGATGAAGAGCCTCCGAACGGCGAGACCTATCGGAACTGATGCCGAACTACCTCGCCGATACGTCGTTCCTCATAGACATCATCAATGATCGTAACGAACGTCGCCAGTTCCTGAGCGACCTTCTCCAGCCCGGCGACACGATCGGCTGCTGCACCATTAACTGGATCGAAATCTATACCGGGATGCGCCCCGGTGAGGAGCGCGTCACGGAGGCGTTTCTGGGAAGGTTTCGCTACTATGACGTAACGCGTCAGATCGCGGTGCGAGCCGGGGGACTTCGTTATGAATGGCGGCGGCAGGGACAGACGCTCTCCCTCGCGGATGCTACCATCGCGGCGGTTGCCATTCACCACGGCCTCGTCCTGCTGACCGACAACCGCCGGCATTTCCCGATGCCTGAGTTGTCCATGCGCCCACTGCCGGCATGAGTATGCTCGGCCACTCTACTACAGGGCGGCCCGGATGCGGCCGCAAGCGGGCGTTGGCAGGCTGAAGCCCGCCCCACCTTTTTTCTCTTGACACGGCATGGGTCCGATGAGATACTTCGACCGTCGAACAAAATACCGGGGCACGTAACTACTCTGGTGGGTAGCGAAGGATCGTTTCTGCGCCGAAACAGGGTCACGGCGGCATGTAAGTGGGCGGTCAGCCGCTTAAGGCAGCGGCTTTCGAAGCTCCCGACTTGCTTTCTGGCCAAATAGAATCTAATACTTGGCGGACAGTGGGCTACCCGGTTCCGCCAGCCTCAATTGCACATTGGGGGTGACGGCGCGTTTTGCGGAACGAAGTCCAGCCACTTCATCAGTCCCCCCAAGAGAGCTTTGGAGGTTCTATGCAGAAACTGGTTGGCTATTGCGGCTTGTTACTTCTTTTGGCAGTTGGCGCCTACGGCCAAGGGGGCGGAAATGCCGCCATGACCGGAACCGTCACCGACCCCAGCGGCGCGGTGATATCCCAAGCCCACGCGACCATGACCCAGGAAGGTACGCAGGTGAAGCGCACGGCGACCACCAACACCAGCGGCCAATTCACCATCCCTTCTCTTCCGCCGGCGACTTATCGCCTGACGGTGGAATCCGCCGGGTTTAAGACATACGTCCAAAACATCACCCTACTGGCGGATCAGAACGGCTCTCTGCAGATCCCCATGCAATTGGGGGCTTCCGCGGAGACGGTGACCGTGGAGGCAACCGCCACGCTGGTGAACACGGTGACGCCGGTGTTGAGCCAGGTGATCGAGCGCTCCCGGGTGGTGGAGTTGCCGTTGAACGGGCGCAACGCCGCCGATCTCACGAAGATGGTGGCGGGCACCGTGGATTCCAACAACGGTGCCGGCACGTCGCAAGGCAACACCAAGCAGGTTCCCGGCGCCGAGACAATCTCGGTAAATGGAGCGCGGCCCGACCAGGTCAGTTACAACCTGGACGGCGGCACCAACCAGGACCTGATGAGCAACACGAACAATCCGTTTCCGTTCCCCGACGCTCTCCAGGAGTTTAGCGTTCAGACCAACAGCTTCGACACGCAATACGGCACCAATGCGGGTGCGGTGGTGAACGTGGTCACCAAGTCCGGAACCAATCAGTTTCACGGCAACGTGTTCGAATTCGTGCGCAACCGGGAATTCAACGCGCGCAACTACTACGCGGCCACGGTGGATCCGCTGAAACGCAACCAATTCGGCGGGACGATCGGGGGTCCCATCCAGAGAGACAAAACGTTTTTCTTTTTCGGATATCAGGCGACGCGCATCCGCACGGCGGGGAACGCCAACAACACCATCCTGCCGACAGCCGCCAACATGACGGGGGACTTCTCGAATTACCTGACCGCGAACAGCGGCGTCAATCCCCAGGGGAAAGTAATCCAGATCAATGACCCCACCACGGGGCTGGCGATTCCCGGCAACTTGATACCCGCGACAGCGATCAGTCCCGTCGCCGTGAAGCTGACGCAGTTCCTGCCGATCTCCCAAGCCCTGCCCAATGGCCGCATTACGTA
>JADGNS010000067.1 GCA_017883355.1 Candidatus Solibacter sp. | reverse complement strand
GCCAGTAGCGGGACACGCTGGACAGTACGCCCCCTGTGAGTGGTTACGTTGCCAGTCGAGGTGCCGAAGGCTCCCATCGTTTCGGTGCTCGCGGAAAGTCCCCCCTCTGCTTTCCAAGACTGACCCAGGCGTTCCCAGGCGGTCTCTGGCGGTCTCTACCGGATGTGTCGGACATCCCAGATATCCTGGTACAATCCCAGCTTCCGAGTGGCGTTGACTTCCGTCCCGAAGGTTCAATCTCAAGGCCAGTGTCTGTTATGGTGTAACGGCGATCTGGTTCTGGCCGGTAGACACTCCGCCGATCGCGACGGTGAAGGTGAGCGTACCCCCAAGTGGCAGCGAATCGGGCAGCCGGAGATTGATCTGCATGATGCCGGCTACCAAGCCTGGTGCGTCTCCCGCGAAGACAACCTCGAAGGAACGCGAGTCGCCCGCCCAGACAGTGGCAGGCGCATTGTAGATTCCCATCGGAACCACGGCGCCATCGGCAAAGTAGTTGGCACCGCCGCCGGTCGCGAACAAGGTCACAACCGAACCGTGTTTGGCAGGGTTTAAAGGCGAGTTGATGCTGCCATCCTGATTCAGGGCGGCGGCCAAACCGGTCTGGCTGTCGTGGAAAATGGCGGGTACGGCAGAATAGGGGACGGACAGGATTGGGCCGTCGACGGTTCCTGCCGGCGTGACAACCTGGACGTGCGCCGCAACGCCGACGCCGCGGGGGACTACGATGTTCATCTGCCTGGAATCCGCGTAGAGCAGCGGCGCGGCCACGCCGCCGACCAGCACTTGATACCCTCCCAGCGACGAAGTGAAGGCGCCATTCTGCACCTGGCCGTTGATCGGGGTTGCCGGGCCAAGCCCGATACCGTAAAGTGTGACCAACTCACAGCGAACCACGGTACTGGAATATCCGCCGCCTGCGCTATTGGTCACCCCAAGCAAGGAGGGGCCGGGGTTCGCGGTCTCGATCCAGAGCGATTGGCCCAGGGCGGCGAATCCCCCCTCGGAAGTGATCGCCAGATCCTGGCCAACGGGTCCTTCATAGTAATCGACCAGCGAGGCGCCGTCGCTCGCCAGCCGCGCAACGTAGGGCAAACTGGATGAGATTCCATTGGCAGGCGCCGGCTGGAAGGGGTTTAATATCAGGCCGGTGAACAGCACTCGTCCCTGCACGTCTACTCGGAGGGCGCTGACACGGGTGACGCGGCTGCCTCCAAAATAGGTGCCCCAGATCGCAGCCGTTCCTGTGTTGTTCAGCTTTGCGAGGAAAGCAGCGTTGTCGTTGGTTCCGAGCGATGGCTGGAGGGCTCCGGGAGTGGCCGGCAGACCGGTGGGGCCGCTCCCGCCCACAATCACATTGCCCGCCGGGTCGAGGGCCAGGCCGTTCAGCGTGAACGAGGCTTCGTAAGGCGGCGGGTAGACCGAGGTGGTCAGAAATGTTGACCAGCGGAGCTGCTGCGCCCCGTCCGGTTGGAACTTTGCGACGAACCCGGCGCTGTTCCTGTAGCTACAGGTACAGGTGGTGGCGAGCGCGCCCGCAGTCGTGGGCAAGTTGTAGGCTGTGGTGTTCCCGCCAATTACGACCGCGCCCGAGGCGTCCACGGCAATGGCCGTACCGATTGTGTAACCGAATTTGCCGAGGCAAGCACTACCGCCGATGCAATTGGTGTAGTCGCCGCCAAAGTAGGTGGAATAGAGCAGTTGGTCGCCACCGGGCGAGAGCTTGGTGAGGAAGGCGTATGTCGCGGTTCCAAAGATGTCCTTGACTGGGGGTTTGGTCTGGTATGCACCCGTGGTTACGGGGAAACTGGCATCGGACGTGGAGCCAGTGAGGTAGATATTCCCGGAGGCATCCGCCGTCACCGCTCCAATGGCGGCCGGCAGCGACCTTACGAACAGTGTATTCCGGAGTTGTGCGTCGACCTTCAGAACGATGCCCTCCGAAAGAACGAGGCCTGTCGGCGATACAGCGTCGCCGGCAATAATCAGATTGCCTTGCGCGTCAGTCACTGCGGCTGTGGGGAGACTCACCTGGGCGATGTCCATACTCGCCAGCCGGGATCCAGCGAGATCCAGCTTGACAACCCGTGAGGAGAACTGCCCCGAGGCGGATTGGAGGGCCGAAATGACGAAAATATGGCCACTGCGGTCGGCGGCGAGGACTTGTGGTGTACCGTCGGCGGGACTGGTATTGCGGAGCAGGATCTGGTTCCCGGCCGACGCCGGAAGGATACAAACGCCCGTTAACAAGAGCGTCCATGTCAAGATACTCTTTATCATTGGCTCAAGCCTTGGGATGCACACACCTTTAAATATAATTGCGCGCCCGTATCAAAGACCGCCGACAGGTCGAATCCACTACAGGCTGCACCGGGCGTCCAATCTTATCTTCACGTCCCACAGGGTTCCATAGACGCGGCCTGCCTGGGTCAACCTGCTAGCCTGGAGTTTCGATGATATCTTTCTCCGGCATCCACAAGCAGTACGGCAAGCAGCTCGTTTTCGTTGACGCTTCCTTTCAGTTGAATCCCGGCGAGAAGGTTGGATTGGTGGGGCCCAACGGCTCCGGCAAGACGACCCTCTTCCGCATGGTGGTGGGCGAGGAGGTGCCGGACGAAGGGGATGTTTCGGTTCCCAGGAAGCTCACCATCGGGTATTTCCGGCAGGACGTGGAAGAGATGACGGGCCGGAGCGTGCTGGATGAGGCCATCGCCGGCAGCGGGCGGGTGGGCGATCTGCACCATGAGCTGGAGGGCTTGCAGAGGGCGATGGAAGATCCCGGGCAGGCCGGCGACATGGATGGCATCCTGGAGCGTTTCGGCGAGGTACAGGAGGCGTACGAACATCTGGGCGGCTACCAGTTGGAGGCGCAGGCCCGCGAGGTGCTGCACGGGCTCGGCTTCAAGGACGACCAGATCGATGGCGACGTCGGGGCGCTCTCCGGGGGCTGGAAGATGCGGGTCGGGCTGGCGCGCGTGCTGCTGGGGCGGCCCGACGTGCTGCTGATGGACGAACCGACGAACCACCTCGACATCGAGAGCATCATCTGGCTGGAGCAATTTCTCAAGGGCTACCCGGGCGCGCTGCTGATGACGTCGCACGACCGCGAGTTCATGAACCGCACGGTCACCAAAATCGCCGAGATCGATTCCGGCGAGATCATTGCCTACACCGGCGACTACGATTTCTACGAGCGCGAGCGCACCATCCGCGAGAACAATCAGCAGGCGGCGTTCGCCCGGCAGCAGGCCATGCTGGCCAAGGAGCAGCGCTTCATCGAGCGCTTCAAAACGCACGCGGCCAAAGCGGCGCAGGTGCAGAGCCGCATCAAGGCGCTGGACAAGATCGATAAGATCGAACTGCCCAAGACACGCCGGGTGGTGAAGTTCGAGTTCCGCGTGCCGCCGCGCTCCGGCGACCAGGTGGCGGTGATCGAAGATCTGCACAAGCGCTATGGTGCGCGCGTGATCTATGACGGGTTCAGCCTGACGATCCGGCGCGGAGAGCGGTGGGCCGTGATGGGGAGGAACGGGGCGGGGAAGACGACGCTGCTCAAAATGATCGCCGGCGCGGCGGCGCCCGATTCGGGCAGCGTGCGGCTGGGCGCGAGCCTGTATATGGGGTACTTCGCGCAGCAATCGCTGGACGTGCTGAATGGGGATCTGACCATCATCGAACAGCTCCAGCAGGATTTCCCGCAGGATGGCATGGGCTCGCTGCGGACGCTGGCCGGGGCGTTCCAGTTTTCGGGGGACGACGTGGACAAGAAGATCCGGGCGCTGTCGGGGGGCGAGAAATCGCGCCTGGCGATGGCGCGAATGTTATACAACCCGCCGAACTTCCTAGTGCTGGACGAACCTACGAATCACCTGGATCTGGCGACCAAGGAGATGCTGGTGGAGGCGCTCAAGGGGTTCGAAGGGACGATGATTTTTGTGTCGCACGACCGCATGTTCTTGCGCGGGCTGGGGTCGCGCGTGCTGGAACTGGGAGGGGAAAGCGGCACGGAGCGCGATCCGGTGGTGTATCCGGGGTCCTATGTGGAATACGTGCAACGGCTGGGACACGAGGCGCCCGGCATCTACTCCTGATATGCGATGGATGGTGATGATACTCGCCGTGCTGGCGGTGGGGTGCGCTCCGGCGCCGGCTCCGGTGGCGAAGGTGGCGAAGGTGGCGCCGGATCCGGTCACCGAGGAATGGTATGGTCCGGTGACGGCGGAGTTGGCGGCGATGAATCGCCAGGCGGAGGGGCTGGAGGGTAGCGGGAAAGGCGATGAGGCGGCGGCGGTGATCACGAAAGGGCAGGCGCTGGCGGGGCGGTTGCTGGCGGCTCCGCGTCCTACGCTGGCGGCCCTGGAAGCGGCGTCGGACCTGGATCAGATGTATGCCGGGATGCTGCTGGGGAACAAGAACTACGGGTGGGCCCGGCTGGCGTTTCAGAAGAATGTGAGCCGGTGGAAGAATTGGAAGCCGCAGACCGCGGAGACGGCGCGGCGGCTGAAACTGGCGCAGGACGGGATTGCGGAGTGCGACCGGCGGATGGGGCAATAGGGGGCGCCCTACCGAGTCGCCATAGTCTTCAACTGAGTCCGCGCCTCGGCGATCTGGCGCTCCAGTTGCGCGCGATGGCGCGACGCCTGGCGGTCCAAGTTGCTCGCCGGATTCGCCAGGTCCTGCTCCACTTCCTTGAGATAGCCCTCGGCGACTTCGAGATTCCGGCGCATCATCGGGGGATTGTGGAAGCCGCCGCCGTTCACAGTGACGTAGACCGGCGTGGTGTGCGCCACCTGGCCTTGGCCGGCGTCGCACTTCGCCGCGATCCAGATGCCGTGATCCACGGGGAGTTCGAGATCGACCGTCAAGTGCGCGACGTCTTTTCCCTCGCGGCGCGCCAGTACCTTGCTGTGGCCTACGATTTCGATGGCGCGCAGCGGCACCTGGCCGCCGGTGCCATACGCCTCGGCGGAGATCTTGAGCCTGGTGCCGGGGGCTACGTCGATGACGTCGCCCGGCATTTTGCCGTTGACGGTAAGGAAGAGCATGGGGCCCGTGGTGACAAAGGTGCGGCCTGCCTGGAGCGCCGCGATGTAGCGCTCGAAGGTCAGCGCGCCGCCTGCGTACGCGTAAAATCGCGCATTGCCGATCTGCGCGAAGCGCGGCTCGGTGAAGCCGTATTCCGGCCCCAGCCCGCACCACGGAAAGTCCGAGCCGGCCAGCGCGGTGAGCTTGAAGCCCATGTCCAGAAACTCGTAGTAGTGCTGCACTGCGAGAGGGCCTTCGGGCACGCAGAACTGCGCCAATTCCAGGAAGTCCGTCTTGCCGCGGAGCGTGTTCAGCGCCATGCCGCGATAGCCGTAGAAAGACATCGCCTGGTGGGCGAACCCGGTCACGCCGCCGAGAGCGTGCACGCGGTCGAAGAGCTTGTCGTAGGAATAATAGTCCGGCTGCATGCGGACGAAATCGCTCGCGCCCAGGGAGATGGTGTGGCCGATTTCGGGCGTGCGCGGTTCCTCCTGCCCGGGGGATAGCAGGCGTCCGGCCTCCGTGTAACGCCCGCGATCGCCAAATGCGTACTGCTCGAAGTACGTCGTCCAGAAATCGCCCATGCGGAGGAGGTTGCCCACGTGGACGTCTTCGGCGGCGATCCACTGCGCGATGGCGTGATTATCGGCGGGGGAGCGGCGCAGGTGAATGTGGTCGTCGGCCGAATACCAGCCGCGCGCGGGCATGTCCATCCAGCGGCGCATCTTGTACTCGCGCGTAAGCGAGCCAGCGGGCTTCAGTTCGATGGTTTGCGTTTCGCGGAGGTATTCGAAGCCCTTGGAAATGGCAAGCTGGTACGTGCCTGGCGGCAGGCGCACGTCGAACGAGCCATCGACGTAGAAGGACCCGTCGGGCTGGATGGCGTAACCTTCGGCTCGGTCGTTGGTACCGAACATGACCGCGATGGCCTGGCGCGGGATGGGGATCGCCGATTCGGAGACGGCTACGGCGCCGCGCACCTTGGGGCGCTCGCCCTTTTCATTCCGCAGGCGCACGCGCACCGGCGTGGGCTGGCCGGTTTGGGCGTCGACGATGCGCACCGAAAGGCTGGCCTCGCGACTTACCTGCGCGAACTCCACGAGCGCGCCGGCGAACAGGCCGGCCAGGAGCAGTCGTACGATTACCTGATAGCGCATTCGGAAGCAGTATACATTAGGCGCGTCGAGCGAGCATCGCCGCGGATGCACAAGGCGGAGCCTTATGCCACCGCTTGACGGCGATCTTCGATCCTGATATCGTTAATCGTCGAATGGCTATCAAAAAGAAATCCGATGCGGAGCCTTTGTGCTGCCCGGAGGCCGAGCCGGCGATGGCGGCCGATCTACCGGGGCTGGAAGGTCCGGAGGCTGACGAAGAGATCGCCAGACTGGCAAAGGCCCTGGGTCACCCGGCGCGGGTGCGGATTGTGCGGATGCTGTCGCGGAACCCGGCGAGAGTGTGTAGCCAGATCGTTGGAGAACTTCCGCTGGCCCAATCGACGGTGTCCGAGCACCTGAGAATCCTGAAGGATGCGGGATTGATCCGCAGCAATCAGGACGGTACCCGGGTGGGCTACTGCATCAACCACAACGTGCTTCGAAGACTCAGGGCACTGACCGCGATCCTTTGATATTAATCGTTGTTTGACGAATATATGGCGACAACCAGCACTTCCCGGCTCTCCTTTCTGGACCGATATCTCACACTCTGGATTTTCGCTGCCATGGCGGCCGGAGTCGGACTTGGCTACCTCGTCCCCGGCGTGGTGCCGTTTCTGGATCGCTTCAGTATCGGCACTACATCCATTCCGATCGCCGTCGGGCTGATCCTGATGATGTATCCGCCGCTGGCCAAGGTGAAATACGAGGAACTGGGGCGGGTCTTCCAGCACCGCCGCATCCTGGTGCTTTCCCTCGTCCAGAACTGGGTGGTGGGACCCATCCTGATGTTCGCGCTGGCGGTGCTGCTGCTGCGCGACAAGCCCGAATACATGACGGGCCTGATTCTGATCGGCCTGGCGCGCTGCATCGCCATGGTGATCGTGTGGAACGACCTGGCGCGCGGCGACCGTGAGTACGCCGCCGGCCTGGTGGCGCTCAACTCGATTTTCCAGGTGCTGTTCTTCTCGGTCTACTCGTACTTCTTCCTGGCCACCGTGCCCCGGTGGCTGGGCCTGCGGGCGGTGGAGGTGGACATTTCCATGGCGGCGATTGCACAGAGCGTCTTCATCTATCTGGGCATCCCGTTCCTGGCCGGCATGCTGACCCGTTTCGCGCTGCAGAAAGCCAGGGGCCGCGAGTGGTACGAAAAGAAGTTCATCCCGAAGATCAGTCCCATCACCTTGATCGCGTTATTGTTCACCATCGTGGTGATGTTCTCCCTTAAGGGAGAGATGATCGTGCAACTGCCGTTCGACGTGATCCGCGTGGCCATCCCGCTGACCATCTACTTCGTGCTGATGTTCTTCGTGTCGTTCTGGATGAGCAAGAAGGTGGGAGCCAATTACGCGGAGGCCACTACGCTCTCCTTCACCGCATCGAGCAACAACTTCGAACTTGCCATCGCGGTGGCGATCGCCACGTTCGGCATCCATCACGGCGCCGCCTTCGCCGCCGTGATCGGGCCGCTGGTGGAAGTGCCGGTACTGATTTCGCTGGTGAATGTCGCCCTGTGGATCAATCGGAAGTGGTTTGGGGGGACGTCATGAAACCCAGAGTGCTGATTCTTTGCACCGGCAACTCGGCGCGCAGCCAGATGGCCGAGGGCCTGCTTCGCCACATGGCCGGCGACCGCCTGGAGGTGCACTCCGCGGGGACGCGCCCCGGCAGCGTCCGGCCGGAAGCCATCGCGGCGCTGGCGGAACTCGGCATCGATATCCGCGGCCACTGGTCCAAGCACGTCGATGAATTCGCCGGACAGCATTTCGATTATGTGATCACGGTGTGCGACCACGCGAAAGAGAGCTGCCCGGTGTTCCCGGTGGGGACGCGGCGAATTCACTGGAGCTTTGAGGATCCGGCGGCCGCCACCGGCGACGAGGCGCACCGGCTCGCCGAGTTCCGCCGAGTTCGCGACCAGATTGCGCGGCGGCTGAGCGAATTCGTATCCGAGCCGCGACCGTGAGACGCTGAGAAGCACTGCGAGAAAATCGGTTGGCAGGCGGAAGCGCCTGCCCCACCAACGTTCAGCGGCGCCATTCGGCGGCGGCGAATTTCAGGTACTGTTCCCAGTCGTAGGCCGTGACGTCGTGCTTCCCCGCGCGGATGTGGTAGCGCACGTGTTCGCCCACCGGCTGATGCAGCGGCGGCATCTCCATGGTCTCGATGCCCTTCCGGCTGAAGAGCTTCCAGACCGGCGACGCGTTGGCCGCGCCCAGAAACTCGCCGCGCGGATCGCTCCACCGGTCGTCTTCCGCGCTGGCCACATAAAGCCCGCGGGGCGCGATGAGGCTCAGCAGCATATGCGAATCGAACGGCATTTCGTCCTCGCGCGCGCTGTACTTTTTGAAATTGCCGTCGAACCAGTGGGGGAAGTGCGCATTCAGGTCTTTGGTGCGTTCCCCGAAGTTGCGCCGGCTGATGGCCGCGCCGCCCTCGCCGCTTTCGTTGGCAATCACAATCGAAAACCGGGTATCCTGCGCGCCCGCCCACAGCGCGGTCTTGCCCAGCCGCGAGTGACCGAATAAGGCCACGTGCTGCGCGTCGACCTCTTTATCCGTTTCCAGGTAGTCCATGGCGCGGCTGGCCGCCCACGCCCAGGCGGCGATGGCGCCCCACTCGTCCGCCGCCGGCTCGGTTTGCCCCGGCTTGAAGAAGAGCGGACGGATGCCATGCTTCATCGCGCCCACGAAATCCGGTTCGATGTCGTTATAGTCCACGGTCGCCAGCCCATAACCCGCTGCCAGGATCTTCTCCACCTGCCACTGTTGCGCGGCCGACCCTCGCGAACTCTCGGGCGACGGCTCTTGCACGCCGCGTACCCAGCGCGGGGCGAGCGGGACCCCGGCGTCGTTCGCCACGGTGTGAATGCCCGAAAAGCTCAGCCCCAGGAACACCGGCACGGCTTTTTGGGCGCCGGCCGGCAGATAGATCAGCAGGTCCATCTTGGGGCCTCCGCGGGTTGAGCCGAAGTATACGGTTACGATCTTGCGATCCGCCTTGCCGCCGAGCGCGCCCTTTTCCACGGCCTTCACTTCGAAGTTCAGCTTGGCCGGTTTGGCCGGGCTCTTGCCGAAAACTTCCGTCTCGTAGAGGGCCAGGATCTCCGGACGGCGCCGGCTGCTCCAGCTCTTGGCGTCGCGCATGCGCTCGCCGCTGCGCAGGGCAAACACATCGGGCAGGGTAAACTTGGGGACCTTGGCTTCGTCGTAAAGGACATCCGCCTGTTGCGCGGTCGAGCGCAGGCAGGCCGCCAGGAGCAGTGGCGCGATTCGTTTCAGCATGTACAAGATTGTAATGCCGGGACGGTTCGGTGGGGCAGACCTGCCGCCCCGCCCTACCATGGCTATCGTTTGGTGTTGCCTTCTCTGTTATCGTTTGGCAAATTGACGCTACTACCCGCAGGCCCTAGAATCGAGCTTCCGGTATGGTCGGCTTCCGGCCCGCCGGTAACCCCGGATTAACCAGGGCGCCGCTCCCCATCGGGCCGGCTGCCGTGGAATGCCCCTGATGGAGCGGCAAGGCTGTTGTGCCAAGGGGTTTCCGGCAACGATGATTGACTTTTGCTCGGTCCCGGGCGGCGGAATGCCGTGGGCGTTGCCACTCTGCCGACGGCGCCGAGCCGGCCAGGAGGCCAGCCAGATGGAGTTCGAACTCGGGCAGACTTACTCCGGGTACAAGTTTCTTGATGTTGTCATGCGTTCCCGCAGCGCGGTGCAGTACCGCGTCGAGAACACACTCGCCCAGCGCGTGGAGAGTTTGCGGACGCTGACCGAAGCTGCCGGCGACGATCCCGCCGCCGCCGAACGATTCCTGCGCGAGGTGCGCGTCCGCGCCCGTCTCTCGCACCCGCACATCCTCACGTTTTACACCGCCGTTCCCATCGAGGGGCGCATGGCGATGACCACGGAGATGGCGGATTGGCGTTCGCTGGCCGAACGCCTGAAACTGGGCCCGCTGGACTGGCGGGAGGCCCTCGATATCGCCGGCCAGTTGCTGGAAGCCCTGGCTTGCATTCACCAGCAATCCTTTGTGCACTGCGACATCACGCCCGAGAACATCCTGTTGGGCCCTGGCGGCTTCTGCAAACTGGCGGATTTCTCTCTGGCGCGTCCGCTCGATGCCGCCCGAACGTCCGAATCCGGCGCGGTGGTGGGCAACCCCCGCTACATTTCTCCCGAGCAGGTGAGGGGCGAGCGCGATCTCGACCATCGCAGCGACCTGTATTCGGCTGGCGTGGTTCTGTACGAGATGCTCTGCGGCCGTCCGCCTTTCGAGTCGCGCAGTCACTTCGAACTCATGATGGCCCACGTTATGCAGGCTCCCGCGGCGCCCAGCGGACTGCAGCCGAATGTCCCGCAGTTCCTCGACGCCGTCGTGTTGAAAGCCCTGGCCAAGGACGCCAGGGACCGCTATCCATCCGCCGCCGCGTTCGCCGGGGCGATCCGCTCCGCGCCGGCCGCGGCGGCCGCTGAGCCTGCGCCTGCATCCTCAGCAGCTATCGTTGACGTGGGCGTGCCGGAGGGCGTGCCGGTGATTGCGGTGGCCGTGGCAGAGGCTGTGGCCCCGGAGTCCACGCCCGTATTGGTGGAAGCGGAGGTGGTGACGGAGCCGATGGCCCTGGAGTCCGCGCCCGTCAGCGTGCCCGAGCTTGCAGCGAGTACGGAGCCT
>JADGNS010000851.1 GCA_017883355.1 Candidatus Solibacter sp. | reverse complement strand
TGGAATTGGTAAGGATTCGTCATGTTCAATTTCGAGGAAGGCCGCTTCGAAAAATGCGAAATCCCCTTTCTCGCCCACAAACGGTTCGATGATCGTGTGTTCGATGGCGAGCGTGTTGCCATCAGCCTTTCTAGTTGCGATCTGGTCAACCGCAGGGTTCGTCCGGTAAAGGACGTCGGGTTTTACCAGGGCTGCGTTCGCCCAGGAACCATTCTCATACGCTGAGAGAAAGAGCCTTGATGAACGGATCCTCTCGTAGCCTCCATTGGCATGTTCTCAGCTTGCCACACTGCTAGGATCCCGCATGTTCCAAGTCCGTGGAGGTCACCTCGGAAAGCGAGGGTCAAGGTATCTCCTTCCAGTGCCTCTCGCGAGGCTCGCACGAAGGACGTGGCCTTCCTACAAAGTGGCGACGCCAATCAGTTGGCTGCATAACGCGCGACTCGTACTTGTAGTTCAAACATGCCCGCACAGCGATAGTGGCCATGAAGTGGGATATCCTCCATTGGCCTCAGCGATTGCGCCCATCGGTCCGCTTTGCAGCCCGGAATGTCAATGGAATTGAAGCCCGTCTGAGATTCCTGGGCAGCGGCCTTGGGCCCCCGCAATTCACTTCCCCGGCCCCACCACCACATCCTGGGCCACATACAACACCAGCGCAATCCTCCCCGACCCCTCCAACTGCCGGTACACCAACGCCCCGTCCCCGCCCTTTGCCTGATTGCTTCTCAGCGGCACGTCCACATTGCCCACCTTCAGGTGGACGTGTTCCAGCCGCCACCGAACCGCCTCGCCCGCGCCGCTCATCCCGCCCGCGTAACTTACCTGCCCCTCGGCGATCGCCCCCACCCTCGCCACGGTTGCGCCGTTCGCCTGTAGGTCGCTCGCCAGCAAGAACGTCATCGGTCCCGCGCTCAAGTCCCCCTCCGACACAAGCGGCGCCGCCGTCCCCTCCGCCAGCACCTTCCGAAACATCCCCGCTAGTTTCCGCGTGTGCGTCGTAAACCTGCGCACCACGAACTGCTCCAGCAGATGGTCTTCCGCCCTGCCGCCGAAACCCTCCAGCACGTTATGAAACAGCCGCAGCCACGGCCGCGACGTGTAGGGATAGTACAGCCTCGATACCTGGCTCGCCGCCGCGCCGCCGATCACGTCGGAATAGTCCGGCTGCCAGCGCCCGTTATCGCCCTTGCACACGAACGCCGTCCAGATCGAGTACCACACTCGCGACCTAAACCTCCCCGTGTCCTTGTAAAAATACCGCGGGTCCTGGTGAAAGACCGCCTGCAGGATCACATGGTGAATCATCACGCCGCTGATGTGGCTGGTATATCGCGCCCCGAACCGCTTCGCGTAGCCTTCCACCCCCTGCCCGAACTCCGGGTATTTGTTCTGCGCCTGCTGGATTCCCGCGTCGAGCCCCGTGCCCAGCAGCGTCACCGGATCCACAAGGGTCTTGAACCCGAGGTGGAACTTCTGCCCCGCCGTCAGCGGCGCCGCGTTCGGCTCGTAGGTCACCAGAAAGTGCGGAAATATGCCCAGCACCCGCTGCTTCTCCTCCGACTTCAGTTGCTCCGCCGCCAGCTCCTTCGGCGGCAGCGTCACTTCGATCGTCGACGTCACCGGCGCCACCTGCAGCACCGCCGCCACCGGCGCCTGATTCAATACTCCCGTCGTCACGTTCGCCGTCCACACCGCGAACCCGCCCGCCGCGACCGTGACGTTATAACTCCCCGCCGCCACGTCGCCGAAGTGGAAAGCCCCCGCCTGGTCCGTTGTCGTCGTGCGTTGCTTCGCGCCGGCCGCCGTTTCCAGCGTGACGATCGCCCCCGTCACCGCCAGCCCCGCGCGGTCCTTCACCGTCCCGTCGACGGCCACCGCCGCCGCCGTCTGCGCCGGAGCCCATCCCGCCACCAGCGCCGTCAAAACCGCACCCCAGACAAGTAAGCGCATCATCACGGCCACATTATCCACATTAGGTGTATTCTAAGCCCTTTCACGAAAGTCCGCGACTGACCCTTGCGGTCTTGAAGTCAGATTCACGGAAAACGCCATTCCTTGCAGATCCTCGCTGCCCATTTGGCTGTGTCACGCCCACACCGGAGAATTGACGCCTGCACTGGATAGCTGTCGCGAAATCCCCTTCGCACAAGGAATGGCCTTGCAAGTTCCGTTCTGGGAATTTGCCGTCTCCGAGCAGATTACGCTACTCGGAAACAGTCAGAGCCGAGCCGCAGCCAATTCCTGGCGAAGAACCGCCGATTACGCCAACAGTGGCCGCGAGACCAGGCGGCCCCCGCTACCGGCGTTTTCGGTCGGGCACCCCTCCATCTCTCGGGAAAAAGCGCAGGCGTGGGACATGTTTTGGTTAGTGCTAATCGGGAACTGACTGTCAGCGAAGGCAGGAACCCGGTTCAAGCTGTCAGAGTTCGTAGAACTCCATAGCTCTCCGCGTCCATTCCACCGCATCGGCATCACTTTGGGCATCGAGATGCTGCAGCGCGCGAGTCCCCAAATCCCGAAGCTCTTCTCGATCGGGTTGCGACTGGGTGGCTGAGGCTTCAAACATCCTCGACTGTAACAATGCCTTGAGCGTGGCTCCCCGATCGGACCCCGGCGGACGCAACTCCTCCGCCTCTGTCAGTAGCCTGCTCGCTCGAGCCAGAGCCACGGCCGGCTCAGGCATAGGCTTGGTCGCCCGGGCAAGCCACTCTGAAATGCGATCCATATAGCTGAGACCAGCAGGCCACCGCGACGTGTACGCGTCAAGGTCCATTACCCCCAGTTCGTGTAGCAGTTCCCCTCGCGCGGCTGGCTTCCCGCTCCAGTCCACGTGCTCCAGCGCCCAGTCGCCCGCTTCATGAGCGCGCTCCAGCAAACCGCCGTCCGGATTCTGAGTAAGCGCCGCGTGCACCACCAGGATGAATCCACGCGCAGCCCCCGCACGGATATCCGTGGCAAGATTCTCGAATGGCATGCTCCAGGCGCTATCGAGCACCACCTGAGCGGCCTGGGTGGGAAAGGCGCCTCCTCTCGACACCTCCGGCATCAGAAACTCGAATACGACTTTGATATACGTATTCGAGAGCAGGCCGGCACAGTCCAGCCGGATAGCGCGGGCTCTCGCTTCCGCATACAACAGTTCGCGCTTCCGCAACCCCTCGATGACGCCATTCAGGGGACCGCGATCGCGCGGAAAAAGCTCGGGTTTGTCCCACAGCTCGAGCCGCATCCTGTCCAGCCCGGCAAGGACCTTGCGTTGGCAGCCCCACGCGTTCATGAGCTGGAGCGCCTGGACGGACAAGAGCACCGGATGACGGACAACGAAGTCCCGCACGCCGTCGGGCGTCGTTTCTTCCATGAGTTGTCGATAGATGTCCAGCAGCCATTCCTTTTCGGTTGGCAACGG
>JADGNS010000066.1 GCA_017883355.1 Candidatus Solibacter sp. | reverse complement strand
CTTGGGGTCGCGCCAGTGGGTTTCCAGCGTGAAGGTGCCTTTGTAGCCGTCCTTGAGCAGCGCGCGGATCTGGCCGAGGTTATCGAACTCGCCGTCGCCCACCTTGGCCCAGACCACCTTGCCATCCTGGTGCTTGTAATCGCGCAGGTGAACATGAAAAATGCGCGCGGGGTCCATTCTGCGGTAGCCCTCGGGGAACGATTGCTCGCCGCTCTCGCCGGCGTTGTTGGGATCCCAGGTGAGGCCGAGGTTGTCTGCCTTGACGTTCTTGAACAGCAGCGCGGCCTCGGCGCCGGTGGAGACGTAGCCTCCGCCGATGTTCTCCACGGCGAGGCGAAAGCCCTTGGCGCGGCGCGCGGCTTCCCTGGTCAGTTCCCAGATGCGAGCGTATGCCTTCTCGTTCTTCGTCTCATCTTTGGCGAGCATAAAGGTGAACACGCGGATTCGGTCGGTGCCGAAAGCCTTGGCGCGCTCCATCGCGGTGTTCAATAGCGCCCACTGCGCGTCGAGCTTCTTCTGCCCTTCCGGAGTGTCGGGCGGCAAAGGAATCTTGAAAAATCCCGTGCCTTCGATGGAGACCCGTATGCCGTGCTCGTCCAGGATCTTCCCGGCTTCGCGGATCTTCTCCATCGGCTGCGCGGTATTGTAGGGGCCCCAGATGTTGCGGATCTCGGCCCAGTGCAGGTTGTACTGCTGGAGGAATTTGGCGGCGGTCAGGACGTCGTCGTCGATTTCGTCGGTGGTGATGCCGAGTTTGAGGTCGGCCAGCGGCAGCGCGCGCAGGCGGCGGGCGAAGAGCAGCGTGGAAGCGGCCAGAAGATCGCGTCGGGTGTGCATGCGGAGATTATAGCGGTTGGCGCTGCCGGGGTTTATGCTAGCAGCATGGCCAACGACGGAATTTCCAGACGGCACTTTTTCTACGGGACCCTGCTGGCGGGAGCCTTGCCCGCCGCCGGCTTCTCCAGCGTCGCATCCCTGAAACGGCTGGGCTATAAGTCACCCAACGAAAAGCTCAACATCGCCGCCATAGGCGCGGGCGGCAAGGGCCGGAGCGATATCGCCGGCTGTAAAGCCGAGAACATTGTCGCTTTCGCCGATCCCGACGATGCCAGCGCGGCGTCCACCTACAAGCTCTATCCCAACGTTCCCAAGTACAAAGATTTCCGCCGCCTGTTCGATAAGGAAACCGCGCATATCGACGCCGTTTTGGTTTCCTGTCCCGATCATATGCACGCCACCGCGGCGCTCTGGGCCATGGCCCGCGGCAAGCATGTCTACTGTCAAAAGCCGCTCACGCGCACGGTTTGGGAGGCGCAGGAACTGGAAAAGGCCGCCGCCAAATTCGGCGTGGCCACGCAGATGGGAAACCAGGGATACTCCAACCCCGGCGCCCGCGAGTGCTGCGAAATCATCTGGAACGGCGACATCGGCAACGTCACCGAAGTGCATGCGTGGACCGACCGCCCGGGCAAATATTGGCCGCAGAGTCCCGACGTCGTGCCCCAGGAAGCCCCGGTTCCTCCGACCCTCGATTGGGAGGTCTGGCAGGGCGGAACCATCCCGCGGCCCTATAGTCCGGCCTACATTCCGCGCGCCTGGCGGGCATTTCCAGACTACGGCTGCGGCGCCGTGGGCGACATGGCGTGCCACATTTTGGGAACGCCGAATATGGCGATGCGCCTGGGCGCCCCCAGCAGCGTCGAATGCATCAAGAAGGTAGGCCCGAGCAAGTACGTGTTCCCGCAACAGACCGTCCTGCGCTTCGATTTTCCGGCGCGCGGCAGCATGCCGCCGGTCAAAATCTTTTGGCACGATAGCCTGAAGGAGTTCCTCAAGTTCGACGGTGTACCGGCGGGCGAATTGATCGGCGACGACGACAACAACGGCAGCCTGTTCATCGGCGACAAGGGAATGGTCACAACGGGGTGCTACGGCGAGCGCACGCGCCTCTTGCCCGACGCGAAGATGAAGGATTACAAACTGCCGCCGCCGCTGCTCACGCGGTCGCCCGGACACTACGCCGATTGGATTCGCGCCTGCAAGGGCGGCGACCCTTCGTGCTCCAACTTCAGCGTGGCGGCTCCCTTCGTGCAGTGGATGCAATTGGGCGTCATCTCTATGAAGGTGGAAGGCAAGCTGGAATGGGACGCCGCCAAGAAGCAGTTCAGTAACAACCGTGAAGCCAACCAGTACCTGAAGCCGAACTTCCGCAAGGGCTGGAAGCTGGCGTAGCTCGGAAACCGCTTGCTTACGCGCGCGGCTCCGATCGGAGCCGCGACCGTTAGGGAGCGGTTACCTCGAACTACGACTCAGCTCACATCCAGCACGTCGAAGTGGAAGCGGTCCGGCGGAAACAGAACCGGCGACTGCGACCACGCCTGGTACGCCGTGCCGGCCACCGTCGCGTTCAAATAGAACAGGAACTCGCTCGAGAAGCAATCGATGGGCGGCGGCTGGCGGAACGTGAGGCGCAGTCCCACGGCCGTGTCCAGAGCGACACCGCCGGTGGGGATCGCCTTTTCGCGCAGCAGTTCCACGAAGCTGGCGCGGCTGGCATGCGGCCAGACGTCGGGGTGAAGCAGTTTGCGCAGCACGCCTTCGCTCTCGAAGGTGATCTCACACTGGCGGATCCATTCGATCACGCTATCGCCCCAGTTCCAGTGCGAAAGCAGCCCCTTGTACTGTTGGGCCAGGTGCACGGCGAGGTCCAGTTTGCGCTGCTCCAGGATCTCCTGGTCGGCATCGCTGGCGGCCAGCATGTCCTCGGCTTCCTGCATGACGGAAGTCAGGTCGGTGGCCGAGTCCATGGCACAATGCAACAGCAGTGGAGGAAGCTCGTGGGTCTTGCTTCCCGGGATCTCGACGTATCGTTGATCGCTCATCACGTCCCCCTTACCTATACATATCGACGCAAATCCACCACTTCCGTGTTTCAATTTGTAGCACGCGTAACTCCGTTGCACTATTAAAAAGAATTTATGAAGCCCATTTGGCAGCAACACTCCCCGTCTGCTAACGGTGGGGCGGGCGGACCCAGAGGGTACCCCGCCTGACAATCGCTGCGCCGTCAGTAAGAAAGTTGCTTCTTCGCCGTGACGTGCTTCTCCAGTTCCTTCCGATTCAGAAAGTAAGTCGACTTGGCGCGGCCCTTGCTGAATAGCTTCTCCGCCTGGTCGTCATAGTGAGGCGAATCGGCGTGGTCGCTTTCCCCCAGCGGGAGCACCATGTAGGATTGCGGCGGCTTCGTCAGAATCACGATCTGCGTCGAGGTCTGACCGGTGTGGCCCACCATTTCCTTGCCGCGCGGGCTGAAGCTGATGGCGCGCGGCGTGGCCATGCCGGCGTCGGCGAGCGTGCCGCCCCCCACCGGGAAGGTGCGCGGCGAGTCCTTACGCCCCACACGGAAGACCGTACCGAACACCGCGTCGGCGGGGAGGTCGCTTTTCAACCGCTGCGCCGCCTGATTCAGCGCGCCGCGGATGGCCTCGTCGGTCAGCGTGGCGGGCGGTTCCGTGGCGCGCGCCGAGGCCCCGCCCAGCGCCATCTTGAACGCGTAGTAGGCCAGCGCGGCGCGCGAATCGGCGTCGCTGCGGCGATTCCAGCCGCCGATCAGCCGGGCCACCTCATCATTGGGCGCCGCTTTGCGAATGCGCTCCTGCCACAGTTCGGCGTGCCAGACCTGCGGGGAAAAAGCGATGCCGATGGCCTGCTCGGCGGTCACGTTGTGCGCCGCGTCAAGCAGGTCCAGCACCATGGCGGCGCGCTGGCTGGGCGGGCGGCGCGATTCGTTGTAGAGATAGGGATGCGCGTCCCATTTCTCCGGGACCAGCGGCGAATCCTTCATCATATTGAACGGCGACGTATTGCAGTTCTGCATGTAGCCTTGCGGCGGATTGACGATCTGCACCAGATCCTCGAACGGGTGTATCCCCTGCCACTCGCAGGCACCCGCCGGTCCCGACATCGGGCGCGAGGAATCGCAGCCGGCGGGACGCACCGGCACACGGCCATGGCGCACATAGTAGATATCGCCATCGACGGTCGCGATCATGATGTTCTGCGCCATGTATTGCAGTCCGCTGAGCGCCTGTTTGGCCTGCGCGAGATTCCGCGCGGTGGCCATCTTCCACGCCGTGTCGAGCAGGCGGAATTCGCCGGCGTACGGGATCGCCACAGCGTAGGCCTTGCCGTTCTTGTGCGCCACGATGGGACCGTGGTGGGTGGATTCGATGCGCACGTCCTGGTATTTGATCTCGCTGCCGGTCTTGACGCCGATGCGCTCCGTGCGGACTTCCAGCGGCCGCCACTCGTCTTTGAATTTGTACTTGCCGTCGCGCACTTCTTCTTCGTAGACGTCGGAGGTGTCGGGACCACCGGTGGTCATGGCGATCGACAGGAAGCGGTTGTGGCCGAGCGTGGGGAAAGGCTGGCCGAGGATGGCGGCGCCGGAGAACGCCAGGTCGCCGCCGTAGACGCGCATTTCGTAGAAGCGGAATTCGCCGTACCACGTGAGGTGCGGATCGACCACCGCGATGGGAACGTGCAGCGCCGTGCGCGAGGGGGCAAGCGCCATTTCGTTGGAGCCGTGGTAAGCCACCGGGTCGGGCTGCACGCCGCCGCGCTGCAGGTCGCCGGCCACTTCGCCTTCCGGCCAGCCCCAGATGATGTAGCGGCCCAGCGCGATGATCTGCCAGGGTTCCAGTTTGGGCGCCCAGGCCGGGACCTGCTCGGGATGCTCCTGCATGAACTTCCTGACGCCTGCCTGATAGGCTTCGCAGATGGCGCGCAGGTTGGGCGCCAGCTCGGCGTAGTGCTGGCGCGCCACATCGCGGTGACGCCACAGGCGCTGGCGGTAATCGTGGGTGACGAATTCGGGGCCGAACGCTTCCGACATGGTGCCTTCGGCCTTGCGGTAATTGCGCAGCAGTTCTTCCAGCCGGTCTTCGGCCTGCGCGTACCCGGAAGCGAAAGCCGCGCCCGTGGCGGTGGCGGCGTAGATGTGCGGCACGCCGAACTCGTCGCGCAGAATTTCGACCTTCTCCGCCGCGCACAGAGTGAGCGATACCAGCAGCAAAACGAGAGATTTCATGAAAGCCTCCGGGAAGCACAGTATAACCCCCCACCGGGCGGCCCGCCTCCCTGTAGATTGGCACCCTGTAGATCGGCAAGCTTGCGGCGCTTCCTCAGGGATTAACGCTTGGGCGCCGCAGTCGCAGAGCCCGGCGCCGGTCCGTTCCACTCGGCATCGCTCAACTTCCACCCGCCACCCAGGGCCTGGTAAAGCTGAACGATTACCAGCCGGCGGTCGAGCTCCGTCTGTGCCAGGGCATTCTCGGCGGGAACCAGTTGTTGCTGCGCCTCGAGGACCTCGAAATAGCCGGACTTGCCAGCCATGTAACGCTGTTGAGAGACCTCCACCGCCGCTTGAAAGGCCGTGACCGCTTCCATCTGGCGGGCGCGGACTGCCTCCAGTTTCTCGCGCGTGATCAGCGCGTTCGAAACATCGCGAAACGCCGCCAGCACCGTCTGTTCGTACTCGATTCGGGCTTGCTCCCAGGCCGCCACCGCCTGGCGCTTCTGCGCCCGCAGCCCGCGGCCCTCGTAGATCGGTCCCACCAGGCTCGCCGCCGTGCTCCACACGTTCGTCCGCCCGCCCGTGAAATCCTCCAGCGGGCTGCTCGCCCGGCCGAGCAGCGTCGTCAGCCCGATCCTTGGAAAAAACGACGCCTGCACGATCCCGATTTGCGCGTTCGCCGCGCGCACCGCCTGCTCGGCTCGCAACACGTCCGGCCGCCGCTCCAAGAGCGCCGACGGCAGTCCGGCCGGAACCTGCGGAGGAATGGTCTGCTCCAACAACGTGCCCTGGCGCGCAATCGGGCCCGGCGCCGATCCCAGCAGCAGGTGCATCCCGTTCTCCTGGATCGCGATCTGGCGTTCCAGTTCGGGAATCGCCGACGCCGTCACGGCCAGCGCCCCTTCCGCGCGCGCCGTCTCCAGCCGCGATGCCGTGCCCCCTTCCAGGCGTTGCTGAAAAATCCCCCGGCTCCCCTCAAACGACTTCACGTTGCGCCGCGCGATCTCCACCCGAAGATCCAGTTCGAGCAGTTCCAGGTAAGACTGGGCCACGCCGCTCACCAGTGAAAGCAGCACTCCGCGGTGCCCTTGTTCACTCGCCAGATAGTTGGCCAGCGCGGATTCGTTCAAGCGGCGAATCCGCCCCCAAACATCCGCCTCCCAACTGGCCGCCAGTCCCAAGGCAAGCGTGCCCCGCCACTTGCCGCTCGATCCCGCCGGGTTGCCCAGCGATTCATTCTTGCCCTGGCTGATTCCTACCTCATACCCCACTCCCGGCATGTACCCGGCGTGCGCTTGCACCGCGAGCTGCCGCGCCTGTTCCACCCTCTTCACGGCAATCCGCAAGTCGTTGTTGTTCGCAAGCGCGGTCTGGATCAGCCCGCGCAGCGTCTCGTCCTGGAACACCTCCCACCAGGGCAGATCGGCGAGGGAAGCCGCTTCCGCGGTGACTTGTCCCCGGCTCACCGCCGGCGCCGTCACCACCGGACGCTGGTACCGTGGTCCAACCAGGCACCCGCTGAGAAGGCAGACTGAGCCGGCCACAAGGGCGCGAACTATCTTACGCATCTCAGTGTCCTCCTTCCGCCGGCCCCGCTTTGTGGCGCCCGCCAAGCCGCTCCATCAGGTAGAAGGTGACCGGGATGAGCAGCACCGCGATTCCGGTGGCGGCGGCCATGCCGCCGATCACGCAACTGCCCACCACGCGCCGCGCGATGGCGCCGGCGCCGGATGCCATCCACAACGGGACACACCCCAGAATGAATGCGAAGCTGGTCATCAGGATCGGGCGCAGCCGCAGCTTGGCCGCCTCCAGCGCCGCATCCTTCAACGCCATGCCGCCCTCATAGCGCACCTTGGCGAACTCGACGATCAGGATGGCGTTCTTGGCCGCCAGGCCAATCAACATGACCAGCCCGATCTGCGCGTAGACGTCGTTGGTGATGTTGCGGAGATACAGCGTCGCCAATGCGCCGGCCACCGCCACCGGCGTCCCCAGCAGCACGCTCACCGGCAAGATCCAGCTTTCGTACAGCGCCGCCAGAATCAGAAACACGAACACCAGCGACATGCCGAACACCACCATCGGCGACAGCCCCTTCTGCGCCGCCTGCTCCTGGTACGACATGCCCGCGTAGTCGAAGCCCATCTCGCCGGGCATCGTCTGCCCAAATGTCTCTTCCAGCGCCTTCATCGCCTGCCCGGAGCTGTAGCCCGGCGCGGCGCTGCCGTAAATCTGGGCGCACCGGTAGAGGTTATAGCGTTGCGTGAACTCGGGCCCCGTAATTCTCCTCGCGCTGGTCAGCGCGGAGAGCGGCACCATGTCGCCTTTGTTGTTCCGCACATAAAACTTGCCGACGTCCTCCGCGCGCGTTCGCTGCTCCCCTTCCGCCTCGATGAAAACACGCCATTGGCGGCCGAAGCGGTTGAAGTAGTTGACAAAGGCTCCGCCCATATAAGTCTGCAGCGTCTGGTAGAGGTCGCTCAGAGCCACGCCTTGCGAAATCGTTTTGTCGCGGTCCACATCCAGGAACACCTGCGGAATGGTGGGCAACAGCGTGGTAGTCAGGCTGCTCAGCTCCGGGCGTTTCCGGGCCGCTTGCAGAAACCGCTGCAGGTTCGCGTCCAGGAACGCAAGGTCTTTGCCCGAACGGTCTTCCAGGATGAACTGAAATCCGCCCGAGGCCCCAACGCCCGGGATGGCCGGCGGCGTGATCGAAAATGCAATGCCCTCCGGCATGGCGCCCAGCCGCCGGTTCAACTGCCGCACCAGTTCCATTGCCTGGTCTTGTTTGGACTTGCGTTCGTCCCAGGGCTTCAGCTTGACGAAAAAGGAGCCGGAATACGTGTTGGGAACTCCGCTCAGGAAACTGAGTCCGCTCACGCTCGTGTAAGTCTCCACCGCGGGGAGTGTCTTGATGACCTCCTCGATCTTCCGTATGACCACGTCGGTGCGCTGCAACGACGCGGCGTTCGGCAATTGCATCGACAGCAGGAAATAGCCTTGATCCTCTTCCGGCAGGAAGCCCGTGGGAATCCGCGTGCCGAACCAGCCTGCCGCCAGCGCGCAGCCCGCCAGCAGCGCCATGGCCAGCACGCTCTTGCGGATCAGCGCCGCGCACGTGGCAACATAGCCGTTCCTTCCGCGCTCAAACGCCCGGTTGAAAACCCGGAAAAACGCCGATAGCGGCCCGCGGGTCTCCTTCTTATGCCGCAACAGAAGCGCTGCCAGCGCCGGGCTGAGCGTCAACGCGTTGAAGGCCGAAATCAGCACCGATATCGCCACCGTGATCGCGAACTGCTGGTAGAGCCGCCCGGTAATGCCCGGAACAAATACCGTCGGCACGAACACCGCCGCCAGGATAATCGCGATCCCGATCACCGGCGCCGACACCTCTTCCATCGCTTTGAATGCCGCCGCCTTCGGCGCCAGCCCTTCCTCGATGTGACGCTGCACGGCCTCCACCACCACAATGGCGTCATCCACCACCAGGCCGATTGCCAGCACCAGCCCGAACAACGAGAGCGTGTTGATGGAGAACCCGAACAGGGGGAATATCGCGAACGTGCCCACCAGCGAGACCGGCACGGCCAATAGCGGAATCAGCGTCGCGCGCCAATCCTGCAGGAACAGGTACGTCACCAGCGCCACCAGCAACAGCGCTTCCCCCAGCGTCACGGCAATCTCGCTGATGCCTTCATTCACCGGCAGCGTGGTGTCCAGCGAAACCAGGTAGTCCACGTCGTCGGGAAAGCGCTGCTTCAGCCGCGCCATGACGTTGCGCGCGTTCTGCGCCGCCTCCAGCGAATTGGAGCCCGGAAGCTGGAAAATCGGAACGATTGCCGCCGGGTGCCCGTTCACGCGCCCCTTGATGTTGTAGTTCTCGGCGCCCAGTTCCACGCGCGCCACATCCCCCAGGCGCAGTACCGAGCCGTCCCGGTTCGCCCGAATCACCACCCGTCCGAACTCTTCCGGAGTGACCAGCCGCCCCTGCGCGCGCACCGCGTAGGTGAATTCCTGGCCCTCGGGCGCCGGTTCGCCGCCAATCTGGCCTGCCGGGTTGACGGTGTTCTGTTCGCGCAGCGCCTTGATGATCTCCGGTACCGTCACTTGCAGCTTGGCCAGCCGGTCGGGCTTCACCCAGATCTGCATGGCGTACCGGCCGCCGTATACCAGAACGTCGCCCACGCCCGGAGCCCGCCCCAACTCATCCACCATGTTGATGTAAGCGTAGTTGGCCAGGAAATTGCGATCGCGCGTGCCTTTGGGCGAGTAAAGCGAGATCATCAGCAGCGGCGAACTGGTGGCCTTTCGTACGATCACCCCGAAATTGTTGACGTCCGACGGCAATTGCGTGGCTGCCAGCGCTTCCCGCATCTGCGTCAGGATCAGGTTCGTGTTGGGCTGCGTCTTCACGTCGAACGTCACGCGCAAGCCCATGCTGCCGCTGTTGGTGTTGGTGGAGACCATGTAGGCCATGTTGTCCACGCCGCTCATCTGCTGCTCGATCGGTGCGGCCACGCTCTGCTCGATGGTCTGCGCGTCCGCGCCCAGATAGGTGGCGCTGATCGTGACCTCCGGCGGCACGATATCCGGGAACTGCGCCACCGGCAGCGTCAGCATCGAGATGGCGCCCAGAATCACCGTCAGAATGGCGATCACCATCGCCACGATCGGCCGGTTAATGAAGAACCTCGACATGGCGCCTACTTCCCGCCCGCATCCGCCGCGGACATTTTGGGATTCACCACCGAGCCGCTGCGCACCTTCTGAAGGCCTTCCACGATCACCCGCTCACCGGGCTGCAATCCCTCTTCCACCATCCACATGCTGCCCAGGCGTTCGCCCATCCGCACCGGCCGGATGGTCACCTTGTTGTCGTCGCCAACCACGGCGACTTGATACGACCCTTGCAGTTCGGTCACGGCGCGTTGCGCCACCACCGCCGCGCCCTTGCGCACGCCCACCATCGCCCGCACGCGCCCGTACTGGCCGGGCCGCAGCACATTCCCCGGGTTGGGGAACAGCGCCGCAATGCGCAGCGAGCCGGTGCCCACGTCTACCTGGCGGTCCGCCATGAAGAAGGTTCCCTTGTGGGCGTACACGGAGCCGTCCGCCAGCACCAACTCGAGGTTTCTGGCCCACTGGTCCCCGCCGCCCGCGCGCTGCTGCGCCATGTACTCCTGCTCGCTGATGGTGAAATACGCTTTGATCGGATTCACCGTGGAAACCATCGTCAGCGGAGCCGCCGGCGTCACCAGGTCGCCCATCTGGATCCGGGCCAGCCCGGCGATCCCGTCGATCGGCGAGGCGATCTTGGTGAATCCCAACTTCACCTCCGCGTCGTATACCGTCGCCCTCGCCGCCACTACCGATGCTTTCGCCGTCTCGATGGCCGCCAGCGACTCTTCCACCGCCGCCTGGGCCTGCAAGCGGCCCTGCGTGGCGTTGTCCATCTCCTCCTGGCTGATCGCCTTGTTCTTTACCAGCGGAGCGTACCGCTGCACATCGAGGTCGGCCTTGCCAAGCCTGGCCTTGTTCTGCGCCAGGTTCCCCGCGGCCTGGAGTACGCTGCTCTCCACCTGTGCCAGCCTGCCCTTGGCCTCATTCAAGGCGGCCTCAAACGGCCTCGCGTCGATCTCGAACAGCAGATCGCCCTGCCGGACAAACGACCCCTCACGATACACCTGCCGGAGCAGATAGCCGTTCACCTGTCCGCGGATCTCGGCATTCACCCGGCCGTCGAGCGTGCCGATCCATTCCTTGACCGTGGGAACGTCGCGTGCCGCGACTTGCGCCACCTCGACATCCACCGGCGG
>JADGNS010000850.1 GCA_017883355.1 Candidatus Solibacter sp. | reverse complement strand
CGGGAAGGTAGGGACGATCGGGTGCTCTTCCACGGCGGAATGGCAACTCGGCGTGGCGGCGCAGGGGAATCCGGCGTTCGCGGCCATGATCCCGCAGGGCTTCGGCGCGGGCGTGGGGCGCGTGGCGCCGTACTTCGAGCAGGGCAACTGGTATCGCGGCGGCGCGGTGCAGATGCTGTTCATCGCCTGGCTTTACGGGGAGCAGAATCAGGTGCGGCCGATGTTTCCGGCTGGTGCGTCGCAGGCGGAATTGATCCAGGCGTCGAAGATGTTCGATCTGGCGCCGCAGATGCCGCCGGTGGACTGGGCGAAGGCGCTGACGCATCTGCCCGAGGCGGACATCATGAAGAGCGTGGGCGGCCCGGTGGGCATCTTCGCCGATCGCGCGGAAGTTTCCACGGGCGGAGCCATGATCAAGCGCGCGCCGAACGACCCGGCATGGTATCGCGGCGGGTTGTGGCACGACGATATGAAGATCAACGTGCCGGGCTTCTGGTTCATGTCGTGGTACGACGTGTCGGTGGGGCCGAACCTGGCGGCGTACAACTTCGTGCGCAAAACGGCGCGGCCGGAGATCGCCGCGCAGCAGTACGCGGTGATCGCGCCGACGCTGCACTGCGGATACAAGCGCGCCAGCGAGCATACCGTGGTCGGCGAGCGGGATATGGGAGATGCACGGCTGGATTACGACGCGCTGACTTACGGCTGGTTCGACCATTTCCTGAAGGGCGAGGACAACCAGATCCTCGAAAAGACGCCCAGGGTGCTGTATTACACGATGGGCCTGAATCGGTGGCAGAAAGCCGACACATGGCCTCCGGCGGGGGCGCTTCCGATGACGTTCTTCCTGGGGAGCGGCGGGAAGGCGAACAGTCTGAAAGGCGACGGCGCGCTGGCAGCGGCGGCGCCGGGCGCGGACAGTCCCGACGGGTTCGCCTACGACCCGATGAATCCGGTGCCGTCCTTCGGCGGCAACGTATGCTGCACGGGCAACGCGGTGACGGGCGGCGCGTTCGATCAGCGCAAGATGGAGGAGCGGGCCGATATTCTGGTGTACACCAGCGAGCCCCTGAAGGAAGGGGTGGAGGCGAGCGGGCCGATCGAGGCTACGCTGTACGTGTCGTCGGACGCAAAGGACACGGATCTCACGGTGAAGCTGATCGACGTATATCCCGACGGCAAGGCTTATAACCTGGACGAGACCATCCAGCGGCTGCGCTATCGGGAGGGTTACGACAAGCCGCCGGTGTGGATGGAGGCCGGCAAGGTGTATAAGGTGACGCTGCAGCCGATGACCACGAGTAACTTCTTCGCGGCGGGGCATAGCATCCGCATCGAGGTGTCGAGCAGTAACTTCCCGCGCTTCGATCGCAATATGAATACGGGCGGCAATAACTACGATGAGGCGAAGGGCGTGGTGGCGCACAATGCGGTGCACCATTCCCGGCAGTACCCGTCGCAGGTGACGCTTACCGTGGTGAAGCGGGCGAACTGACGGCTTGCCGGCGCGTGGGGCTACTGATGGACAGCAGTACTTCGGGCTACTTGCGTGCGAGTTGGCCCAAGTGCCCGGGCGCGGAGTCGGCCGGCGGATCTGCCTTCGTCGTCGTTGGGTTCACCAGCCTGCGTGCGCGGGCGAAGTCCTCTTTGAGCTTGGCGGTGATCTTGTCCGCCACGTCCGTGCTGGCGCCGCGGAACTTGGCCCCCAGGCTCTCCTGCGTGGTGGCCCAGATCACGTCGCCATCCTTATTGACCAGGCGCACCGCGGCCACCGCCTCGTGCCGCCGCTCCGACGAATGCTCGCTCTCGTTTTCGCCCACGCCAAAACCGGCGTTCGCGCCGCGCGAGGTGCTGGTGGAGCGCCCGGTCCCAAAATTCGTCCGCGCGTTGAGGCTGTCCGACGAATTGTGTACCTCCGTGAACACCAGGTCTTCCGCCGCGCCCTTCAAGGTGGCGTCGGCCCGCTCGGGGTTCTCCGTGAGCACGAAGAGCTTGCTGCCCTCCAGACTGCTCAGTAAGATGTCGCGCATTTGTGCCGCGGTCTCGCCGCCGGTCAGGTGGTCCACGTACACACGACGGATCTGGAGTAACTGCTTCAACGCATTCTCTTCGATCGCGCCGGTTGAAGATGGATTCTCCGCGGCCAACGCGGATATCCCGAGGGTGGCCAGAAGAACTGGAAGCCACGTCATCCTTTGCCTGCCTTTCGCGCTTCGCTGTCCTGGAACTCGATCCGGCGGCCCGTTCGAGCTTCCAGGCTTGCCAGTACGGAACGGATGTCTCCCTTTTCCACACGGAAAACCAGTGCCTGCTGTTTGCCTTGCTCGTCGAGATAACCGATCGTCACAAAGTGCTTGCGTGACTTGCTGAGCAACAGGAGTGGGGAAATCAACACCGCCTCCGCAATCCTGCGGCTTACATTCTGTCCGTACTCCACAGTGTTGATTTTTTGGTAGGCGATGCGCAGGTCGGTACCGCCCCAATGAAGAAGGAGTGTATCGGCGCCGGTCACGTCCAGGCGGAGACTCGTCTTCGCGGCGATACCGGTTACGGTGCCTCCGACGAACTGCGCCTTGACTCCCGGCTCAACCGCCGCCGACGGGAGGGCTGGGATGAGGCATCCGAGCGCCACCCAAAATTTGCAGAACACTGACAACGATAATAATAGCGTGACAATTCATACTTAATCAACTAAAGATCTGAGGGAGTTTCCCTATATTTCTTACCAGAGGTTTAAATGGGACCTCTAGTACTGGCCAAAAGGGGTATACGGCCCCCTTCAACAGCACTTCGCCCGTGCATATTTTGCACGCAGGTGCTGTTCGCTGAACCTCCGCCATTCCTCGCCGGAGTGCGTCCGCCCGTGCGCCGTCAGATGCCGCTGGTAGGCGTTCTCATCCGCCAACTCGCGCAGCAACGCCATCACCAGACGAAACAGCCGCCTCATAGCTCCTCCGCCACCAGCCGCGACACCACGAACGGCGCTTCATGCACCTGCCGGTCGCCGCTTCCCGAGAGAATGCCCGCCCACACGCGGACCGAGTCCGCCAAAATCACCGCCACCAGCAGCATGAACAGCCCGCAGATCACCGCGTCGAGGCGCGCGTTGAAGATCAGCGTCTGGGTGGCCGCCTGGGCGGGGAACGTGCCGGCCGCCTGGCCGGCCTGCAATGCCGCCTCCAGCTTGTCGGCCTGCGCCAGAAAGCCGATGGCCGGAATCGGCGAGAAGATCTTCTGCCAGGCCGCCGTGAAGGTGGCGCTCACCAGCCAGACCAGCGGCACGCAGGTGATCCACATGTACTTCGGCCCGTGCATCTTCAGCAGGATGGTGGTGGCCACGCACAGCGCGATGGATGCCAGCAACTGATTGGAGATGCCGAACAGCGGCCACAGCGAGTTGATCCCGCCCAAGGGGTCGCGCAC
>JADGNS010000849.1 GCA_017883355.1 Candidatus Solibacter sp. | reverse complement strand
TCGCTTCATAATCACTGACGCCCGAAATCTCGAAAAAGGCGCAGGGATCACAATTCTTTACATACCGGAAGAAGTTGAAAAGAAAAGCACATTGTGCCGTAAATGCACACCCACGCCAGGGCCGTTTCCGTCGTCACCACAGGCGCACCTCTACCGGCCGCATCGGATACAATACCCAGATGCCGACCATGTCCCGCGCTGCTTTTGCATTGGTCATTGTCACGGCCTGGTGTGCCCAAACCGCCCCAGCCACCGCCCAAACCGCATCGCCGGATACCCAGGCCCTGCAAGCCCTGGTGGCCGAGATTCGCCAGTTAAGGCTGGACATGCAAGCCACCACGATCGCCACGCAACGCGTGCAGATCGTGCTCTACCGCTTGCAGATGCAAACCACTCTGGTGACGCGGGCTTCCTCGCGCCTGGATGACGTACGCTCTTCGATGGGCAACCTTCAGTCGGAGAAGAAGAACCTCTCCCTCCGCGTTCAACAGATGGAGGAGTCCCTCAAGAGCGTGCAGAATCCGGTGGAACGCAAGACTCTGGAAGACTGGCTTGCCAACTCCAAGCCCAACGCGGAAAGAATCGCCGCCGACGAGCAACGCCTGCAATCTCGCGAGATCGATGCCGAAACGCAACTCCGCGCCGAGCAGGCCAAACTCGCCGGCCTGCAAGACCAGTTGGACCGCCTGGATCAACTGCTCGACAGCTTCACCAGGAAACAGCCATAATGCGAACTCTGTTTTTCTTTCTGTGTGCGCCGCTGCTGTTTGCCCAGGGCGACGAGATCCGCGCCATGATGCAGAAGTCCGAGGCCGCCTGGAACCGCGGCGACCTGGCCGCCTTCGCCACCGACTACGACGATTCGGCCGAGACCACCTTCATCGGGCGCGACATCACTCACGGAGGCACCCAGGCCATCCTCGACCGCTACCGCCGCGGCTACCCCACGCGCGAAGCCATGGGCACGTTAACCTATTCCGAAATCTCCGTGCGCCCCCTCGGCAAAGGCTACGCCCTGGCCAACGGCAGGTATGCGCTCAAACGCACGCCGGCGGGCGGCGGCGATGCGGCGGGCCGCTTCACCCTGGTGCTGCGCAAGACCAAGACCGGCTGGAAGATCATCCACGATCATTCGAGCTAGCGACAGGCCGGGAGTCCTGTCCTACTCCACTCGCCACGGCGACACAGTTTTCCATCCGCGCAATTGCTCCGTCGCCCATGCGGCGCCCTTGTCCGCGTGGCAACCCTGGCAACCGCTGGGAATCTTCAAGCGCTCTCCCTCGGCGGGCGTGATGAAGCGGAACGTGTGGGCGCGCACGTTGATATCCGCGATGGTCTGCTCGATCGCCGGCATGTGGCACGCCACGCACTCGTTTCCGCTCGACCCGCTCTTGTGATGCGTGTGCGCCTCGAGCGTGGCGGCGCGCGGTCCGTTCGCCGATCCCGCTGCGTGACACTGCAGGCACATCACGTTCGCCGGCATGCGCAGATCCGCATTGTTCGCCGTCCCATGGACATCGTGGCAACTGAAGCATTTCACCCCGTGGGTGTACATCGCGCTCTGCACGAAATCGTTGCCCTGCATGCGATTCTTATGGGCCGTCCCGTCGGCGAAATGGGTGAACGTCGTCTCGCCCAACTTGTGATCTTCGAGCTGCCAGTAGTCCTTCAAGTCTTTACCCATCTCGAACCCCACCGGCCAATCGTAGTAGCGTCCTTCGATAGGGTTCTTCAGCGGACGCCCCTGCGAGTGGCACTGGATGCAGGCGTCGTTGGCGCCGAAGGAATCGAGGCGCGCGGGGTTCACGATATTGGCCCGCGAGGGTTTCGCCCCGTGCGCGCTGCCCGGGCCATGACACTTCTCGCAGCCCACGTTCCACTCGGCGACCGCTTTGGTCTGTACGTTATAGTTCACCGAATGGCAGCCGTCGCAAAGGGGTCCGGTGGGGCGTTGCATGTTGTCCGCCGGATAGTGCGGCACCCACCAGTCCGTGCCGTCGCGGACGAAGTAGGCGCGCCAGATCTTGTGCGTGACGTCCCACTGCGCGGGCAGCGGGAAATAATCGTCGCCGACTTTCTTGAAATAGCGCTGCTTCCACTTGCTGCCGTAAACGAAAGCGATGTCGTCTTTTTTGAAAGTGAGCAGCGGGTCCGGCTTATCGAAATCCGGGATGATGGCGTCGGGGTGCTGGCGCGGGTCGCGCACCACGTTCGCCATGCGCGTCTTGCTCCAACGCGCGAATACCTCTTCATGACAAGCCTTGCACCCCGCCGAGCCAATGTACTCCGGCGCCTGCGCGTGAGCGGCCGCCGCCAGAAAGGCCGCGGCGAAAATGCCAGCCAGGTTTCCACTCATCCTAGCTATTATGTCAGGAGACGTCATGACGCAAAAACTATTCGGCGGAACCGCGGTGCAGGTCCCCGTGATCGGACAAGGCACCTGGATGATCGAAGGTTCGGCGGACGCCGAGCGCCGCGGTATCGACGCCCTCCGCACGGGCATCGATCTGGGCCTCACGCACATCGATACCGCCGAGATGTATGGCACCGGACGCGCCGAGGAAATCGCCGGCAAAGCGATCACCGGCCGGCGCGCCGAGGTGTTCCTGGTGAGCAAAGTGCTACCCTCCAACGCAAGCTACGAGGGCACCCTGCGCGCGTGCGAGCGCAGTTTGCAGCGCCTGGGCACGGACCGCCTGGATCTCTATCTGCTCCACTGGGAGAGCGCCCATCCCATCGGCGAGACCATGCGCGCCATGGAGCACTTGATTGATAACGGCCAGATCCGCTTCGCGGGCGTGAGCAATTTCGACGTCAAGCAGGTACAGGCGGCGCAATCCGCGCTGCGCCATCACAAGCTCGCGTCGAACCAAGTGCTCTATCATTTGGGCGAGCGCGGCATCGAACGCAAGCTGATTCCCTATTGCCAGGCGGAGGGGATCGCGGTAGTGGGCTACACGCCGTTCGGCAGGGCGAAGTTCCCGCGGCCCGATTCGCCCGGAGGCCGCGTCCTGGAGGGAATTGCCAAGGCCCATGGACGCTCCGTGCGCCAGGTGATCCTGAACTTCCTCACCCGGCTGGATGGCGTGTTCACCATTCCCAAGGCGGGGAACCTGGAACACACCCGCGAGAACGCCGGAGCGACCGGGTGGGCGTTATCCGCGGAGGACATCGCCGCCATCGACCGCGCGTTTCCCGCGCCCACACGCGACGTGCCGCTGGCGATGCTCTAGCCCTGTGGCATAAGGCTCCGCCTTGTGCATCCGAGCGAAGCTCGGACTTATCCCCCCGCCGCCTTCCGAGCCGCCTCCGCCACCGCCACATCGGCCGACACCTTCGTCCGTCGCTCCACGAACTCCACCATGCCGCCGGCTAGTTTCTTGCCCACGGTAATGCGGAACGGCACGCCGATCAGGTCGGCGTCCT